>CANQYL010000049.1 GCA_947628035.1 uncultured Akkermansia sp.
AGGAGAAGGCGACTCTTATTGCTCTTTCGTTCCCTATAAAATTGAGTTTTTCGAGATGGCAAATTCGTAAATAGGCACCCGCATTTCCTGATGCGGTTGCCCTGGGGAATGGGTTGAATGAGCCCAGAGAAAATTTTATTGGGACACGTGTGAAACGCGAAAAAGTAGGTTGAATTGAGCTTGACAAGCACAGCGAACTGTGGTAAATCCCCAGCGTTACTTTTGCTTCCCGTACAGAGGCGGAGGTATCTCGGTCTCGTGGTGTAAAGGTAGCACAAGGGATTTTGATTCCCTTTGTCTAGGTTCGAATCCTGGCGAGACTACGGGAAAATACGTATTTTAGCGTCTGTCAGAAGCTGTAAGTGACTGACAGGCGCATTTTTTCGAAAGAAGCGGTCATCATGATGATGGATCCAGAGAACTCACTCGCACACGTTGATGATTCGAAAAATCTGCGCAATGCGTACGTTATCAATAAATCGTAAATAGGTGCCGCTAGGCGCCCCCGCCCCTTTCTAACCAGCTTTTCGCATTATTTCAAAAATTCCGTCTTCGCATTCTCTTCGCATCTCCGCGCGTAGCGCGCTAATTTTCAACATCGTCCATAACCAATGAGTTATGCTACATCACTCACTGATGACCTCCTGTTGGATCGCGTTTTTCTTGGGACACGTGTGGGCGAGGGCCGGGGTAGATAACGCGCAGGGGGATGGAGGAGATGCTCCGAGAATGAAGGTCGGCCATGATGGAACAGAATTGCAGCCAGGAAGCGAGATCGGGCGTTGAGATGCAGCCTTCGGAACCGAGACGTTCCGCGAAGTGGAGCATGAGACAGGTGCGTCCGGTGCCGGGTGGATCCGGCACACGGAAACCGCGGAGTTTCCCGGTACGCTCGGTAAAGAGAACGGTCGGTTCCGATAAAGAAGGGAAAGAGGTATCCGGGTAAAGCAGAGGATCGTAGTGTCCCCAAGTGGCGTCTGCCGGGAAGAGACCTGCGCGAGCAAAGGGGCTGTCAGATGACATCCAGCCACCGGATTGCACAGCGAATTCCAGCAGGAGTCGCTCCGAAGCGGCTCTGAGGCGCAGGTGCCCGTAGAAGACGCGACCGGAGGCGCAGAGGGAGCGGTGTTGTTGCTCGGGGGTCACCTCCCCGTTGCCGGGGGAAGAGGTATGGTGCAGGATGACCTCGATGTACGGGGGCGCGAACATGGAGCGAGCAATCACTGAAGAGATTTGAGCTGGCGCGCGTTGAGCAGGACAGGTGCGAGATTCTTACGCAGATCTGTCGTAAGCTCGATGTCTTTTTCAGCCGCTGCAATGGAACGCCCGATTTGCTCAGATTGCTCAAAGTCGTGAAGTTCTTTTTGGAGGCAGGTCTCCAACGCGGTTATACGTCGAGAGACGAACATATCCATCGCCTCCCCCACTTTCTTTTTCCACGAGTCGAGGCGGGCTGCAATGTTGTCGCGCCCCACGCGACGCCACTCCGGCGCCGTTTTGTTGTAGCTGCAGGAGCGGTTAATCATGCCGAGGAACGTTGTTTCCTTCAGAGCGCCGAGGTCGATGGGGCTGCAATCCAACGGCACGTGTTCCCAAGCGGCGAGCACGGCGCGCACGTAATCTTTCTCGATGTCCTCGGCACTGCGACGGGAGAGGATGCGAGCGCACTCGGCTATCTTCTCTTTTTCCAATTCGGTGAGTTCGCAAATTTTCGCCGGTGAGAGCACGTGGGTTTCTTGTTCAGCGGCGAGATCTCCGAGGTCATTTTCTGCCTTCGTGCGGATACGATTGAGTTCACTCGCCTGAATGTCGCGAGTGATCCAGTCCGCCGGAAAATAGCCGTCCACAGCGAGATCGAGAATGGCATCCAGACGGGTAAAGAGATTCTGTCGTGCCTGATCCGCGAGGTAGCCGCAACGCAGACGTCCGTCCCTCAGGTTACTGCTCTCAATAGCCTCACGCAGACGAGCCGCATCCATCAGACGATGCACCGAAGTCTGAATCTCGTGGATGCGCGATATGTGACCACGGGAGGCGGCGCCGAATTGCTTGAACCGACTATCGATGCCATCCAACGTCTTGAGCAGGTAATCTGCGGAATTGCGGCGCAGTGTGGCCTCCGGGTGACTGAGGTCGGCGAGGATCTGTTCCTCAAGTTGGGAAAGATTGGACTCCTTGCGGGAGGGTGTCTCAGAGGTGTCGGAGGGTGCATTTTTCGCGGCGGCGGCGCTGTCCAGTTGCCACCAGGCAAGCCCCGCGTTCACCCAACTGCCGGGGATGACCTTGCGGATGAAGTCGCCGAGTTGTTTTTGGGTGGTCACCTGCTGAACTTCCTGCTGCAGTTCCTGCTCCGACGGGGAGAGCCAGAATTGCGCCTCAATACGGTTCTGCACGACGCGGATGGGGCGTTGGGAACGCTCCATGGCGCTGCGCAAGTAGTCGCGTGTGTCCGGAGTGAGCGCAGCGAAGGAACTCTGCACGAGCAGGAAATAATCTGCATTCTCATTCATCCATTCGTGCAACTCTTCATCATGCCAGTTGGAAGTGAGTCCATCCATGCCGGGCATATCGATGATGCCAATACCGGCTTGCAGGAGACGCGCGGCTGGTTCGACGAGGAAGATGGCGGCGCAGCTTGCGCTGGTATGCCCCTGAGCCCAAGCGTCTAAATTCGTCTGCGTTATATCGCGCCGATCCACCGCAATTTTTTCATGGAACTCCGGCGGTGCAACGTGCCGCAAGTAATCGATGACCAGCTCGAAGAGTTCTTGTTCTCCCAACGTGTCTGCCGCCAGAGGAGAGAAGAGCTCCATGCGCTCCGTCCCGTCGTCGCTCGCCAGAATAATCATCGGCAGACGCGTCGTTTCCAGCCCCAGCTTAGTGGCGCACAGATTGCGGCGAGTCAAACAATTTGTCAAAGTGGATTTTCCGCTCTTCACCGAGCCTATGGTCGCCATGAGCAAGAGCTTGGAATCAAACCGCGCCAAACTGCGACGGATTTCGCGGCTGCTGCGCGAAAGCAGTGAGTTGAGCTCGGGACTGGCTCCCGGGACAGCCTCTAATTTTTCGGCATAACCGCGCGCATCTCTGCAGAGCGTGGTAAGTTGCTCATCAATCATGAGCGCTATTATAATCGCATCCCCTTTCAAGTGCAAGCTGAAAAACAAACCCCATCAGGCAAACGTATTTCCATGCGCTTGCCTGATGAACGATGTAGCAAAGCCTGCAAGACGGCATGGCGTAACTCCGGACGCTTTCCTCACAAAGCCCACGAGGGTTCGGAGTGGGATTGGACAACGCGCAAGCGTTGCCCGAAGGGCGAAAGCGACCGACGGCTGTAAGGTCGATTAGCCAAAAGCGACAGCTTTTGCCCCAAAGAGGGTGAGGAGTCGTGAGGCGACTTCGAAGCAAGAGGCAATGTGGTGCCGACGAGTCAAAGCGGTTGACGGCCCCGGTGGGGCGTACGCGAAGCGGGCGGTAAGACCGATTAGACAACGCGTATGCGTTGCCCGAAGGGCGAGGAGGCAATGTGGTGCCGACGAGTCAATGACTCACGTTGTTCCTGAAAATTCCGCTGTATTCCCGCTCCGCCTCCACGCGCGATAGCGCGCGAATTTCCTAAATCGTAAATCGAAAATCGTATATCGTAAATAGGCAAACGCATTCCTAATGCGATTGCCCTGCGCCTCGCCCGCAGCAGCAAAACCGCCCGCTTCCCGGAGAGGGAAAGCGGGCGGGAAAAAACCTACTCAGACGCGCGGATCAGTCGTCCGAACCGACGGAGATGGTATCATCCACGGGAATGACTTCCTCATCCGAATCGTAAGAAGCGCGAGGGATGGGTGTAGCATCCGGAGCCGGCTCCACAACGATACGGCGGTAGCGGGAGAAGCCCGTACCGGCGGGGATGAGGTGCCCCAAGATGACGTTTTCCTTGAAGCCCTCCAGTTGGTCCACCTTGCCAAGAGTGGCGGCCTCCGTGAGGACACGCGTGGTGTCCTGGAACGAGGCGGCGGAGATGAAGGAATCGGTCTTGAGGGAAGCTTTGGTGATGCCGAGCAGCACGGGTTCGCTCTCTGCGGGGCGACCGTTCATGGCCACCGTCTCCCTGTTGATGCGATCGAAAGTGGTACGATCCACCTCATCGCCCCAGAGGAGACCGGTATCGCCGGGATCCTTCACGCGCACCTTGCGCAGCATCTGGGAAACGATGATCTCCACGTGCTTGTCGTTGATCTCCACACCCTGCACACGGTACACCTGTTGCACCTTGTTGACGAGGTGCTCCTGGAGAGCCTCCTTGCCGCAGATGCGAAGGATCTCATCGGAAGCCTCGGAGCCGTCGGAGAGCGGTTCACCGGCATGTACGTAGTCGCCGTCGTGCACGATGATGTGGCGGTCCATGGGGACGAGATGCTTGAAAGAGATCATGCCGTCGTTCTCATCCTTCTCGGTGAGACGAGTGGAGCGCTTGCCCTTCTTGGCAGCTGCATCACGAGCTTCGGCGTCGCGGTACACCGTAACCACCTTCTTGCCGCGAATCATCGCGTCGTCAATAGCCACGATACCGTCGATCTCCGCCAGCACACAGGTGTCTTTCGGACGGCGTGCCTCGAAGAGCTCGGCCACGCGCGGAAGACCACCCGTGATGTCGTTCGTCTTTTGAATCTTGCGCGGAGTCTTGGCAATCTGAGTACCGGCAGAAATCTTCTGCTTGTTGGAGACGGCGAGGTAGGCGCCGGTGGGGATGGAGTAAACGCGCGGTTTGTCCTTGTCTCCCTTGCCGGTGTGCACAACGATGCGCGGGGCAAGATCCTGTCGGTGGTCGATGATCACCGTCGTGCCCTTGCCGGATTCCGTGTGACCGGCTTCCGTGCGGCAGGTGATGCCCTCAATCATGTCTTGGAACTCCACCGTACCGCCGATTTCCGAGATCACCGGTATGGCAAAGGGATCCCACTCCGCTATCAACGCCCGCGGCTTGATCTGCTGACCGTCCTTGACGTGCAGCACAGCGCCCATGGTAAGCTGATACGCCTCCTGCTCCTTGCCCTCAGCGTCGTAGATCTTCACGCTGCCGTTCTTGCAGAGCACGACGTTGTTGCCGTTCTCGTCCTCCACGCAGCGGTCACGCAGGTTCTCGTCGTAAATGACGCGACCGGCGGTCTTGGCAACGTACTCCGGACGATTGGAAGCAGCCGTAGCGGTACCACCCACGTGGAAGGTACGCATGGTGAGCTGGGTACCGGGTTCGCCGATGGATTGAGCGGCGATGATACCCACGGCTTCGCCCACCTTCACCGCCTTGCCGGTGGCGAGGTTCAGCCCGTAACACTTCGCGCAGCAGCCCTTGGAAAGCTCACACGTGAGCACTGAACGTACGCGCACTTTCTCGATGCCGACCTTCTCAATCTGCTTGGCCGCCTCATCCGTGATGATCTCGTTGCGCGCGACGATGATTTCCTTCGTCGCGGGGTTCACGATGTCATCACAGGTAACGCGTCCGTAAATGCGTGTGGCAAGAGAGGCAATCTCGTCTTCTCCGTCGTAAATGGCCGTCATGACGATACCGTTGTGCGTGCCGCAATCTTCGTCGCGGACGATGACGTCCTGCGCCACATCCACGAGTTTACGGGTCATGTAACCGGAGTCTGCGGTCTTCAGAGCGGTATCGGCCAGCCCCTTACGAGCGCCGTGGGTGGAGATGAAGTACTCCAGCACGGAAAGCCCCTCGCGGAAGTTAGAGGTGATGGGCCGCTCAATGATTTCACCGGAGGGTTTAGCCATGAGGCCGCGCATACCGGAAAGCTGCTTGATCTGAGCCTTGTTGCCACGAGCACCGGAATCCACCATCATGTAGAGCGGGTTGGCCACAGCGGAGCCGTCGTTGTACTCCAGCTTGGTGTAAAGCTCCTTCTGGATGGCGTCCGTTGTGGAAGACCAGATGTTGACGACCTTCTCATAGCGCTCACCGTTCGTGATGAGTCCTTCCTCATACTGTTCAGTCACCTTGGTCACCTCATCATACGCCTCGGCAATGAGCGCTTCCTTGCTCTCGGGTTCCACCATATCGACGATACCGATGGAGCAACCGGAACGAGTAGCCTCCTTGTAACCGAGAGCCTTCAGCGCGTCCAGCGTCTCCACCGTGCGCTTCTGTCCGCAGGTCTGGTAGCAACGCCAGATGATCTCGCCGAGCTGCTTCTTGCCCACGTTGCGGTTGATGTAGCCGATCTCGTTCGGCCAGATTTCGTTGAAACGCACACGCCCGGCCGTGGTGACGATGGTCTTTTTCTCGACGTTTTCCTGGTTGAAGGAGAGGCGATCCAATTCCTTGCCCGTCTTGCCGTAGTCAGGATTCTTGAGGCGTATCCAGTCGTGGTAGCCGATCTTGCGGGAAGCTATGGCAAACTCGACTTCGGAAATTGACTCAAAGAGGGGCAGCAGATGCTGGTTGTCCTGATTCTCCTTGACGATCTTGGCGCGGGTGTGCGTCAGATAGTACGCACCCAAAATGATGTCCTGGGTCGGCGTGCTGATGGGCTTGCCCGAAGCCGGGGAGAAGATGTTGTTGGGCGCAAGCATGAGCAAGCGAGCCTCCAACTGAGCCTCCACGGACAGCGGCACGTGCACGGCCATCTGGTCTCCATCGAAGTCTGCGTTGTACCCCGTACACACCAACGGATGCAGACGGATGGCCGAACCCTCGATCAGCACCGGCTCAAACGCCTGGATGGACAAACGGTGCAGCGTCGGAGCGCGGTTCAGGAATACCGGGTGTCCCTTCGTGACCTCCTCCAGAATATCCCACACCACCGGCTCCTTGCGGTCGATCATCTTCTTGGCCGAACGTACGGTGTGCACGTAGCCGAGTTCTTTGAGGCGGTGGATGATGAACGGCTCAAAGAGAGTGAGGGCCATCTTCTTGGGCAAACCGCACTGGTTCATCCTGAGGTTCGGTCCGATAACGATAACGGAACGCCCGGAGTAGTCCACGCGCTTGCCGAGCAAGTTCTGGCGGAAACGTCCGCTCTTGCCCTTGAGCATATCAGAGAGAGACTTGAGAGGTCTGTTGCCGGCGCCCGTCACATGGCGACCGTGGCGTCCGTTGTCAAACAGCGCGTCCACCGCCTCCTGCAGCATACGCATCTCATTGCGGCGAATCACCTCCGGCGTCTGCAGGGAAGCTAATTCCATGAGGCGATTGTTGCGGTTGATCACGCGGCGGTAGAGGTCGTTGAGGTCGCTGGTGGCGAAGCGTCCTCCCGGCAGGGGAACAAGCGGCCGCAGGTCCGGCGGAATGACCGGAAGAACGGTGAGCACCATCCACTCCGGGTGACAACCGCTGTCGCGGAAGCCCTGCGCAAGCTGGAGGCGCTTGGCGATTTTACGCTTGCTCTGCTTGGAGTTGGTCTTCTCCATCTCGTGGCGAAGTTGGTCGATGAGAGCATCGAGATCGATGGTCTCGAGCAGACGTTGGATAGCGACGGCTCCCATAGCCGCCTCCGGCGCGTCCTCCCCATAGTCTTCCTGAATATCGTTGTACTGTTCCTCCGTGAGAATCATCCCGCGCTCAATCCCGTTCACCCCCTTCGGATCGATCACGATGTAGTCCTCGTAGTAGATGATGCGCTCCAGGTCCTTAGCGGTGAGGTCCAACATGAGCCCGATGCGGCTGGGCATACACTTGTAGAACCAGATGTGCGTCACAGGAACGGCGAGGTTGATGTGCCCCATGCGCTCGCGGCGAACGCGTGACGAGGTCACCTCCACACCGCAGCGGTCACAAATCATGCCCTTGTTCTTGGCGCGCTTGTAGCGTCCGCAGGAACATTCCATGTCGCGGGTGGGACCGAAAATGCGCTCGCAGAAGAGTCCGCCACGTTCGGGTTTGAAGGTGCGATAATTAATGGTCTCCGGATTTTTCACCTCCCCGCTGGACCACCTGCGGATGTCATCCGGGCTTGCAACGGTGATGCAGACCTGATCGAAGTTTTTCGGCTTCTCGTTGTTGATATCAATGATTGACATATAGATGAGAGTTAAGGGTTATACGAATACTCGGTTTCAGGTTACATATCGGATTCATCTTCTTCGACACTGACATCGATGGCGTCAGCCGGCTCCGAATCATAGTCATCCAGTGAGATTTCTATGCTCTTCTCGTAGTTCTCGACATCCTTGCGGAGCTCTTCCTCATCCTCGCCACTGGCAAGAACCTGGAATACCTCGTCCGCCGTGAGGGGGGCTCCCTCGCGATCCCTCTTCTCAAGCGGCTGCACGTTCAAGCAGAGAGCCTGCATTTCCTTGATGAGAACGTTGAAGGATTCCGGCGTGCCGGCCTCCAGCGAATTGTCCCCACGCACGATGTTCTCGTAGATGCGGGTGCGTCCCTGGACATCGTCCGACTTCACAGTGAGCAGCTCCTGCAGCGTGTAGGCCGCGCCGTATGCCTCCATGGCCCACACCTCCATTTCACCGAAACGCTGACCGCCGTGCTGAGCCTTGCCGCCCAGCGGCTGCTGAGTGACCAGAGAGTACGTGCCGACGGCGCGGGCGTGTACCTTGTCAGCGACGAGGTGGTTCAGTTTGAGCATATAGGTGTAGCCCACCACGACCGGGTAGTGGAAATACTCGCCGGTGAGACCGTCGATGAGACGGCTCTTACCGGCCACGGAACCGTCCTTGCCATCGCCGACCCATGTGAAGCCCGGCACTTTCTTTGCCTGGCTCATGTAGTCCCATATCTTCGTCTCGTCGATACCGTCGAACACCGGAGTAGCTACCTTGAAGCCCAGAGCCTTCGCCGCCACACCCAAGTGAGCTTCCAACACCTGCCCCACATTCATGCGGGAAGGCACGCCCAGCGGGTTCAGGATGATATCCACGGGCGTTCCGTCCTCCAAGTAGGGCATATCTTCGACCGGAAGCACGCGGGAGCAGACGCCCTTGTTGCCGTGACGACCCGCCATCTTGTCACCCACGCCGAGCTTGCGCTTGGTCGCTATGTAAACTTTCACCTCGGTCACCACACCGGGCTCCATTTCCGCGCCCGCCTCGATTTGATCCAACCGGCGGTCGCGTTCCTCATCAAGGTCACGGAAACGAGCTTCGTAGGCGTTGATGATCTCGAATATCTGGTTGCGCACCGGACTCTCATTCATCTCGATCTGGTCGTGATGCTCGGCCAGGTTGTGGAGGAGGGTCTTGGTGATCTTGCGGTTGGCCGGGATGATCACCTCGTTCGAACCGGCTCGCGTAACCTCCAGCGGCACCTTCTCCCCGAGCAATCGATCCGAGAGCTTGCTGGTGAGCAAGTCGATCAGGTTCTTCTTGTCCCGTGCGTACTCTTCATCCACTTTCTTGCGCTGCTTCTGACTCTCCTTCTCCGTATCCACTTCCGGCACACCGGGCGCAACCGAACGCACGATGCGCACATCCATAACCACGCCCGTCGTTCCCGGAGGAACACGCAGAGAGGTGTCCTTCACATCCGCCGCCTTCTCGCCGAAAATGGCGCGCAACAACCGCTCTTCCGGAGCGAGATCGGTCTCGCTCTTTGGGCTGATCTTGCCCACCAGGATATCGCCCGGCTTCACCTCGGCGCCGATGCGCACGACGCCATCACTGCCGAGGTTCTTGAGCGCCTCATCACCCACATTGGGGATGTCACGCGTGATTTCCTCCGGACCCAGCTTGGTGTCGCGAGCCTTCTCCTCAAACTCCTCGATGTGAATCGAGGTGTACGCGTCTTCCTGCACGAGACGCTCAGAAATGATGATGGCGTCCTCGAAGTTGTAGCCGTACCACGACATGTAAGCCACAAGCACGTTTCTTCCCAACGCCAGCTCCCCGCCATCCGTGCACGGCCCGTCCGCCAGCACATCCCCCGCCTTCACCTTGTCGCCGCGCGTCACGATCGGTCGCTGGTTGATGCAGGTGGACGCGTTGGAGCGCATAAATTTGCGCAGCTGGTACACGTAGATGCCCTTCTCCGGATCGGTCTTCAGACAATCCGGATCACTCAGCCAACGCTGAGCCGCCACGGGAAGCGCTCCATCCTTCGTCGTCACGATGTACTCAGCCGTAGCGGAGGCGACGATACCCGGTCCTGCCGCTACCACGACGGAGCCGCTGTCTCGGGCGCACTTGGCCTCGATGCCGGTACCCACGAGCGGCGCTTGGTTCACCATGAGAGGCACGCCCTGACGCTGCATGTTGGCGCCCATGAGTGCGCGGTTGGCGTCGTCGTGCTCCAAGAAGGGAATGAGCCCGGCGGCAATGGAGATGATCTGCTTGGGCGAGACGTCCATGTACTCAACACGACGCGGATCCACCTCGATGAACTCGCCGTGCTCGCGTGCGGTCACGCGGGGTTTGACAAAGTGTCCGTGTCCGTCATCATGGTCGATCGGGTTGTTGGCCTGAGCGATGAGATGGTACTCCTCCTTGTCGGCGGAGAGATACTCCACTTCGTTCGTGATGATCACCTCAGAGCTCACCACTTCTCCCTTCTTGTTCTTCTTCTCGATGTTCTTGACCTTGCGGAAAGGAGTCTCGATAAAGCCGTACTCGTCGATACGCGCGTAGGTGCAGAGCGAGTTGATCAGACCGATGTTCGGACCTTCCGGCGTCTCAATCGGACAGATGCGCCCGTAGTGCGAGGGATGCACGTCGCGCACCTCAAAGCCCGCCCTGTCGCGGTTCAAGCCCCCCGGCCCAAGGGCAGAGAGACGACGCTTGTGCGTGAGTTCTGCCAGCGGGTTGATCTGATCCATGAACTGGGAAAGCTGGCTGCGTCCGAAGAAGTCGCGAATGACGGCGTTGAGTGCCTTCGGGTTGATGAGTTTGCTGGGCGTGAGGTCGTTGCGCGTGGTGTCGCAGAGAGTCATGCGCTCCTTGACGAGTCGCTCCGTGCGGGCGAGACCTACCCGACACTGGTTAGCCAGGAGTTCGCCCACGGCACGCACGCGTCGGTTGCCCAGGTGATCAATGTCATCGACGGAGCCCTCCCCGTGCTTCAAGCGGATGAGATAACGCACCGCCGTCAAGAAGTCGATGGGCTGGATGAGACGCACGCTCTCCGGCACGTCGAGCCCAAGTTTTTGGTTGATCTTGTAACGTCCGACGCGGGTGAGATCGTATCGTTTCTCCTCGCGGAAGAGGCGATCCAGAGCGGCAGCAGCCTGCTGCGCGGAGGTCGGATCCCCCGGACGGAATTTGCGGAAGATTTCCTTGAGCGCACTTTCGCGATCGTGGGAGAGATCTTTCTTGAGGGTCTTGACGAGCAATTCGTCCTCACGCTGATCGATCACCTCGATGGTCTTGATGCCGAGTTCCTGCATACGACGCACGGTGGCGAGGCTCAGAGGTTCATACGCCTTCGCTATGACGGAGGGCGTGCGCTCGCTTCCTTTCTCTCCGTACTTGACATCCTCAAAGGGGATGAGGTATTCGAGCTCCTCGGCGCTCACGTCCGCCAACTTCATCTTTTGGATGGTGCAGAACTGCTCAACGATGGAGCGGTCAGTCTCGTAACCCAGATAGCGCAGGAACGTGGTCGCCAGGAACTTGCGACGGCGACGGCGGCGATCCAAGTACACATACATCAAGTCGTTCGTGTCAAATTGAACCTCCAGCCACGATCCCCGATCCGGGATGATGCGGAAAGAATACAGCTCCTTGCCGTTAGCGTGCCGCGTCTTCTCGTAGCAAATGCCGGGCGAACGGTGCAGCTGGGCGACAACGACACGTTCCGCTCCGTTGATGACGAAGGTGCCGCGATCCGTTATCATAGGGATCTCACCCATGTAAACGTTTTCCTCAGCGGAATAGTCACCGCACTTCAAACGAAAGCGGACGTAGAGGGCTGAGCTGTACGTCTCTCCCGAGCGAATGGCGGCAAAATCCGTCATCTTGGGCGGAGCTACATCGTAGGACACATACTCGAGCCGAATCTGCGAGTCGTAACTCTCGATGGGAAAATGCTCCGAGAGCACAGCCTGCAAACCCATCTTGAGCCGCTTCCCCGGCTCCGTAAAACGTTGTAAAAATTCTTCGTAGGATTTTGTCTGGATCTCAATAAGATTCGGTGGTTGAATGACTTCTTTGATCTTACCGAAACTGATTCGCTCTTGCTTGGGCTTAGACATAGAGTTGGGCGGAGATTGGGTTTTGCACCCGGATCCTGGGTGCGGGTCGGCTTACGTTTGGTAAAACCGACCCGAAGCTGTGGAGGCGTAGTCGCGCTCCAAGGCGCCGGGTCGATCTTATTTGCTGCGTAAGCGCTGTGAATGGAGGGTGAGAGTTGGAAGGAAAAACGACTTGCGCCGGGCAAGCGGAAGGACACGAAACGCAGGGGAGGAATGCAATCCTCCCCTGCCTTCGTAAAAAAGCATCCGGTTACTTGATCGTAACCTTGGCGCCGGCCTTCTCGAGCTCTGCCTTCGCCTTGTCAGCGTCTTCCTTGGAAGCGCCTTCAAGTACCATGGCAGGTGCGCCCTCAACAAGCTTCTTCGCGTCCGCCAGCCCAAGACCGGGCTTCACGGTGCGTACCGCCTTAATAACGGCTATCTTGTTCGCCCCGGCTTCTGTCAGCTCGACGTCAAAGTTCGTCTTCTCCTCGGCAGCCTCAGCAGGCGCTGCTGCGCCCGCGGCGGCTACGGCAGCTACCGGAGCAGCTGCAGATACGCCCCACTTCTCCTCGAGCAATTTCACAAGCTCAGCAGCCTCCAAGATGGTAAGCTTGCCAAGCTCCTCTGCGATGTTATTGATATCAGCCATTGTATTCTATTGGTTTTTAATTGGTTCTTGTCGCGGACGGGGGCTCCCCGCCCATTTCAGTTCTCACCGGCCGGAGAGCCGACAGAGAACCTAATCATTTTTCAGGCGGCGCGCAGTGATACCACATCACCGCCATCTGTTCAAGTCTTTTTTTTGATACTGACACAGTTTTACTCGGCAGCTGCGCCTCCTTCTTTGTCCACATGGGCTTGAATGACGCGAGCCAGAGCCGCCCCGGCGCCGTTGATGGTGCCCAACAGGGTGGCGAGCAGAACCTCGCGACTCGGTAACTCGCCGAGTGCCTGAATCTTCGCCGGCTCCAGCTGAGCCCCGTCCAGGATACCGACCTTGTAAGCCGCCTTCTTGGAGGTTTTCGCAAAGCCGTTGATCACCTTGGCGGCCGAGCAGATGTCGCTCTCGCCGGTCACATAAGCTGTCTGCCCCTTCAGGGCGTCCGTGATATCGGGAAGCCCCGCCTGCGTGAGAGCCTTGGCCATGTAGGAGTTCTTCGCAACCGTGCAGGAAGCTCCCACCCCCGCCAGAGAGGCGCGCAGAGTGGTGAACTCCGGGACGCTAACGCCCGCGTAGTCGATAACGATGAGGAACGGGGAGGCGTTCACCTTCGCCAGCAATTGCGAGATAATGACCTCCTTGTCAGCATTCACTTTTTTGTCTGTACTCATATGTCGTTCTCGTTCAGGGTTCAGTTCTTGGAATACTCGTTGGCGCTCAGGGTGATTCCCGGGCTCATGGAGCAAGCTATGGTCGCCGAGGCGATGTATCCCCCCTTCGCTCCGGAGGGACGAGCCTTCACAACGGAGGAGATGAGAGCCCGCACGTTTTCCGTGAGTTTCTCGCTATCAAAGGACAACTTGCCTACCGAGGCGGAGATGTTGGCTCCCTTGTCAACCTTGTAATCCACACGACCGGCCTTCACTTCGTGCACAGCCTTGGCCGTGTCCTCCGTCACCGTTCCTGTCTTGGGGTTGGGCATCAGGCCGCGCGGACCGAGCACACGCGCAATCTTGCGCACCTGGGCCATGGCATCCGGGGTGGCGATTGCGCTGTCGAAGTCCAAGAAGCCGCCTTGCACTTCCTTGATGAGGTCCTCCAAGCCCACTTTCTCGGCTCCCGCGTCCAAGGCAGCCTGAGCGGCCTCGCCCTGAGCAAAGACGATCACGCGCACGTTTTTTCCGGTGCCGTGAGGCAGAGCTACAGAGCCGCGCACCATCTGGTCGGACTTGCGAGGATCCACGGTGAGGTGGAACGATACGGTGACCGTGGGGTCGAATTTGGGGGCGGGAAAGCTCTTCATGAGCTCCACAGCCTCTTCCACAGCGTAGGTCTTGGTGCGGTCCACCAACTGCGCTGCAGACGTATAACGTTTGGAATGTTTCGTAGACATAATAGAATTTGCAGTACGTTCGGGTTTGAGTTAATAACGATTCCCTCCTGCTGTTGGGAAAGGGGTTAGAGACCCTCGACTTCAATACCCATCTGGCGGGCTTGTCCGGCGATGATGCGGGCAGCTGCCTCCGGGTCCTTGGTGTTGAGGTCCGGCATCTTCGTGTTCACCACCTCCATGAGTTTCTCCTTGCTGATCTTGGCCACCTTTTTCTTGTTCGGTTCGCCGGATCCGCCGGAGATTCCGGCCGCCTTCTTGAGAAGGTTCGCCGCCGGAGGCATCTTGGTGATGAAGTCGAAGGACTTGTCTTTATAGACAGTGATCACAACGGGGAGCACGTCGCCGGCCTGCTTCTGAGTTTTCGCGTTAAACTCTTTGCAGAAGCCCATGATGTTCACGCCCGCCTGACCAAGTGCAGGTCCCACGGGAGGCGACGGATTGGCGGCGCCCGCCGGAATCTGCAGTTTGATTACTTTGACTACTTCTTTTGCCATGGTTTTGTTTGTTGGTTGTAACCGCCTCCTTCAATCGTTGCCGACCGAGAAAGGCGACTGAAAAAAATTGATTAGGGTTGCTGTTCGACGTTTCGCGGTATGTTGCGCTCGTCCTCCGGCACGAGCTGCACCTGCGTGTAATCCAGATCCAACGGGTTGCTGCGCCCGAACATGGTGACACCCACACGCAGTCTCCCCCGCTCCTTGTCAACCTCCTCCACAATGCCTCTCTCCCCTTGGAAGGCTCCCTCCAGCACCACAACCTCGTCCTGCACGTTGATGACGATCTTCTGTCTCGTGCCCTCACTGCGACGCGCTATCTCATTCATGAGGTCGCGAACGTCCTTGGCCGACATGGGAAGCGGCTCCTTGTTGCGTCCGCAGGCAAAGCTGATGACGCCGTCCACGGCCTGAATTTTGTACCACGCTTCGTTGTTGAGCGACCCATCCGGACGACGCAGGGCAAAATTGAGGTACACGTAACCGGGGTAAAGTTTGCGATCCTGCACGTACTTCTTGCCGTGGCGCACCTCTTCCACTTTTTCCATGGGAACGAGAGGCTCGCTCTGCAGCAAAGCTCCCATCTCCTCGTCCTCCCTGAAGAGTCTCTTGAGGTTCTCTACCGCACGCCTCTCCTTGTTGGAGAGCACATGGAGCACATACCACTGATCCTTCGGTTCCGGTACAGCTCGACGTGTCGTGGATTTGCGTTCGTATGGTCGGGACATAGCAGGTAGAAAATGTTTGAATGAGATGATCGTTGATTATTTCTTCAGGAAAGTTGTTCGATAGCCCATGTCACCACACGCGCCATCACAAAATCAAAAAACGCCACGTATGCCCCAAGCAATACCATCGCTATCAGCACCACCATCGTCGATCCCGCCAGCTCCCGGTACTTCTTGAACCCCTTCACCTTCGTGTCACTCTCCCACGGCCATGAGCACTTCTTGAGCTCACTCTTCGTCGCTGATATAAACTGGGATGCCTTGCGGAACATATTTCGCGTCGGATTTTACGGTTCGGTATCTTACGGGGCGTCTGTCTTGCTTCCTGTTGTTCCAGGGTACGAGAGGATCGAACTCCCAACCTGCGGTTTTGGAGACCGCTGCTCTACCAATTGAGCTAGTACCCTAAATATCTCACTCTCCTCCTTTTTTCGGTCGGTGGAGGGGGTACCCCACTCGGGAGTACCCCCACCGCCCGATCTGAGCCACTCCTCGTTCCGTGCGGAACTCCGGCGCAGCCCGGTTTGAGTGAAATTGTCTCAGCTTAGCTGATTACGCCTTGATCTTCGCGACCTTGCCGGCGCCCACCGTGCGACCACCTTCACGAATAGCGAAGCGCATACCTTCCTCCATCGCAATGGGGGTGATGAGCTCCACTCCGATGGTCACGTTGTCGCCCGGCATCACCATCTCCGTGCCCTCAGGCAGGGAAACCGTGCCGGTCACGTCCGTCGTGCGGAAGTAGAACTGAGGACGGTAGTTCGCGAAGAATGGCGTGTGGCGGCCACCCTCCTCCTTCGTCAGCACGTAAACGGCTGCTTCAAAGGCGGTGTGCGGAGTCACAGAACCCGGCTTGGCAATCACCTGACCGCGTACGATGTCCTCCTTCTTGATGCCGCGCAGCAACACACCTACGTTGTCGCCGGCTTCGCCCTTGTCGAGCAGCTTGCGGAACATCTCGATGTCGGTCACAGCCGTCTTCACCGTCGGCTTGATGCCAACGATCTCAACTTCCTCCATCTTGTTGATGACGCCACGCTCGATACGACCGGTAGCCACCGTGCCACGACCGGAAATGGAGAACACGTCCTCCACCGGCATCAGGAACGGCTTGTCCACCGGACGCTCCGGGGTCGGGATGTACTGATCCACCGCGTCCATGAGGTCCATGATGGACTTCACAGCCTCCGGGTCGCCCTCGAGAGCCTTAGTGGCAGATCCCTTGATGATCGGAATCTCGTCGCCCGGGAACTCGTAAGAGGAGAGCAAATCACGAATCTCCATCTCCACGAGCTCCGCCAGCTCCGGATCCGCAAGATCCATCTTGTTCATGTACACCACGATGTAGGGAACACCCACCTGACGCGCAAGCAGGATGTGCTCGCGGGTCTGAGGCATGGGACCGTCTGCGGCGGACACAACGAGGATAGCTCCGTCCATCTGAGCGGCGCCGGTGATCATGTTCTTCACATAGTCGGCGTGCCCGGGGCAGTCCACGTGCGCATAGTGACGCTTATCCGTCTGGTACTCCACGTGGGCGGTAGAAATGGTGATACCGCGTTCACGCTCCTCTGGGGCGCCGTCGATTTGATCGTACGCCTTGAATTCAGCCTTGCCCTGGTCTGCAAGAACCTTGGTAATTGCAGCAGTGAGGGAAGTCTTGCCATGGTCAACGTGACCGATAGTCCCCACATTGACATGGGGTTTGGTTCGCTGGAATGCTTCTTTTGCCATAATGTTTGTGTTTTGTTTTGAGCTGCTTATTCTTGCATGAGCATCAAAGCTTCTGGCGGGACTTGAACCCGCGACCTCATCCTTACCAAGGATGCGCTCTACCACTGAGCTACAGAAGCGATCACGCTCCAGAGCCGTCCCACGAGGGACGGAAAAGCGGGGAAAATATACACGAATTTCCTCACCACGTCAACCATAATTTCGTGAAATGAATTAAAATTTCACTTCACCCCGGGCAAATCGTATGAAAACATGCGTTTTACTATGGACGATCAATGATATAAGCAGAGCCGGCAAAACGGCATGGCATAACTCCGGACGTTTAAAGGGTAGAAAATTAGATTGAAACCGAACCCGGGTAGATTCACACTGGCAGCCTATGAAGAAACTAGCATTGATGACAGCTATCACATTCAGTGGACTCACGGCTCTGGGTGCCACGAATGTAACGATTGACACCACGAGCGGACATGACGAAACAGCCCCGGGCATCACTTGCAACAAGGATGGCAAAGGAGTGTCCTGTGGTGAGACCTACTGGATCAACGTGGACACAATGACTCTGGCAGCTGCGAATGGAGACCCCATCGCTCAGTACGCCATAGCCTACATCACCGAAAACGGAGTGGACGGTTCGGAGAAGGATCCGGAAACGGCGAACAAGATGTATGCCCATGCCTTCCCGGGCCTCAAGAAAGCAGCGGATGAGGGAAATCCCACCGCTTGCCGCGCTCTGGCCCACATGTACGCCCATGGGAAGGGCGTGGATCAGGATGAGGAGAAAGCTCACGAGTTCATGGAAAAATGCAAGGAGCATAGTCCCAAAAAAGACGACGACGACAAATCCTCCGGCGACTCCGAGAAGGATATGTAATTCATTTGTTTCCGGTTACCGACAGCCATAGTACGCGCGCGCTGCCCCGGTGGTAGCGCGCGCTTTTTTTCAAGCTTGACTCGTCTCACCGGACAAGGCAAACGCATTGGAGATGAGTCCGTCAATGAGAAGAATACTCGTGTTGACCAATAGCATAGTTCACGATTCTGCCATCTCTAAAAACTCTTCATCGGGAGGAAACGAAGGGGAAAAAGAGAGAGAGAGGAGGAAGATATAAAAAA
>CANQYL010000050.1 GCA_947628035.1 uncultured Akkermansia sp.
GTGCCTCCATTCACTGTAATCGTTGCACTGGAATCTCCCATGTAAGCTATATACCCTCCATTCTGCGTAAACGTGCCTTCATTCGCGACCGTTATTCTCGCCTCTCCTCTCGTCGCTATGTACCCATTGCATTGCTCAAATTTACCGTTATTTTCTACCGTTATTTCTGCCATGGAATCCTTGCCATCTGCTATATATGCATCATGAGCGTTACCCGTACCATTACCGTCCTGCGTAAACGTGCCTCCATTCACTGTAATCGTTGCACTGGAATCTCCCATGTAAGCTATATACCCTCCATTCTGCGTAAACGTGCCGCCATTCACATTAATCGTTGCCCGAGAGCCCTGCGTGTAAGCGATGTAAGGAACGTAATCATCGGCGACCATTTGCTCAAACAATCCTCCGCTATCGACTGTAATCGTCGCTATAGTGTCACGATCGTAGGCTATAGCCCCTGGACCCTCCAGCACCACTCTATAAGGGGTACCAGGGGCACCACCTGATACGGTAATCTCTATCACTTGCCCGTGTAGGGTTTCATTAAGAATTCCATAAAAATTTTTCAGTTCCTCTCCATCAATGATCACCGTTCGTGCTGCCCAAACTTGTGTAGCGCAAAGAACAGCCATCAAGGCAGCTCGGAGAGCAAGAGGCAAATGGAGTTTCATGGCGAGAAAAATGGGTTGAATTCAATGATCGGCAAAAAAAACTCGCGCGCGTCCCGCGCGCACGAAGCGATTATATCTTTTTGAAAACGATGCCGCGCAAGGAACAATCATTTCCCATGATGTTGAATATTTTACGGAGGTTGGATGAAGTTGATTTGAAAGACTAGACTTACAATTTTGATCGACCTTTTGAAGAAAACATTATTTTTTCTCATGAAATAAATCTCCTCATCATCAATAATTTAAAATTAATTCTTTCGAAAAAAAGTGAAGATAAATGCAATTTGACTTGCTCATCTCTTTCAAAAAGAGATAATCACACGCAACTTATTGTCTCCGAGACAATAAGAGAGAAAAATCGCCTCAAACCGCTAAAACGGATTATGCCCTGTCCGACGGCAAGGAAGTCAGGGGAAATCAATCGACCGCGTTCTCCTTTTCCCGGGCAAAGCACAGCGGGTAGAGGAAGAGCAGGAGGATGAGTTCCAGAAAGGAGGCGAAGAAATACGCCCAGGATGAGGAGAGAGCCGTCGTCATGGCGGGCATGGCGCACTTCTCCCAGAGCAGGAGGAGGAGCACGCCGAAGCAGGCGCGCGCCACCTTCCGGGATGTCGGCACAGCCAGCGTGAAGTTCACCAGACGGCGTTCGAGGAACCAACCGAGGGTCACACCCAGGAGGCGACCGGCATCCTTGTAGCCATCAATCATCATCTTCTGCGGATCGACGATGAGTTTTCCGTTCACGTAATCCATGGGGTAGGACTTCAGGGATATATAGAAAAGGAAGAGAGCCGCCAGCAGTCCGCCGACGCAGGGCAGCAGGTAATCCTTGTCGGGGTGCGTCTCCAACCACTCCCAGACGCGCGCTCCGCAGACCACCACCACGATGCCCAGCAGCAGCCCCACCACGACATCCTGCGGCGTGTGGACGCCGATGTAGTTGCGCGAGAACATGGTGAGCGCGATCATGAGGATGAGGAAGATGCACAGGGGACGGTGCTGTCGGTACCTCTCGATGAGAGTCCCGTAGTTAGCGGTCGCCGTGATGGTGTGCCCGCTCGGGAAGGAGTAGCCGGTGGCTTTTTCGATGGGCATGATTTGCGCCGAACGTATCCAGGGTCGGTACACGCAAAACGTCAGCTTGAGCGCCTGCATCAGGAACCGCGAGAACCCAACATTCAGAAACAGGAAACTGCCGACCTTTTTATCCACCGACCAGAACATGACGCAGGCAAGCAGCCAGACGAAAATGCCGGACGACCAATCGCTGATTTGCAGGAAGAAGCCGTTGAAGGCGCCGTCCAGCGACTCCCGCACATCTTGCAGAAAGAGCAAATACTGAATATCCATGGTGTTTTTTGATGATCGGGTTGAATATCGAAATCTTATCGTTGAGCCGAGTCGCCGAAATCCGGTGCGCTCTGAGCGAATTTTTCTCGATTAGAACGGGCAAACGCGTATGCTCTGTGAGACACTCATGACACGACATCAGCCAGAGAACCGCGCCGCATCAGGAAAATTCCCAAACGATGGTACGGCGGTAGGCAGAGCCGGGGCGGAGGATAATGGAGGGAAAGTTGGCGTGGTGCGGAGAATCGGGGAAACTCTGGGCTTCCAGGGCAAGACCGGAGCGGGGAACGGGAAGAAAATCACCCGTGTAAACCTGCAGACCCGGGGCATCAGTGGAGAGAAGGAGTCGCCGATCTCCACAGGAGAGTTCCGCCACCTCGCGCAGCACGCCGGACTCGCCGAGCAGTACAAAATTATCGTCGTACCCGACCCCCATGGAGAGAAATCGTTCGCCGAGCGTGACAGGGACGCGCAGGTCGTAGGGTGTGCCGTCGACAGGTTCTATATCGCCGGTCGGGATATTGCTGCGCATGGGCGTGTAGCTCGGGGCGGCGACGCGAAGGGTGTGCCGATCAATCGTTCCTTTCCCGGCGAGGTTCCAGTAGGCATGGTTGGTGAGGTTGAGAAGGGTGGGGGCATCTGTGTGCGCCTCCATTTCGAGGCGAAGAGAACAACGGTGCACGGAATACCGCGCGTGCACCGAGACATTCCCGGGATAGCCTTCCTCTCCGTCGCAGGAGGAGAGCATGAGATCGAGCGAGTCTGCTGAACGGGCGGAGGGGGTCCAGAGACGTGAATCAAATCCGCGTGTGCCGCCGTGCAAATGATTCGCTCCGTCATTCTTGGCGAGGACGTAGGCTTGCCCCTCCAGCTCGAAGGAACCGCTGGCTATGCGGTTGGCGACTCGACCGCAAATGCTTCCGCAGTAACAGGTATCTTGCGCAACCTCCGCCAGACGGTGCGGACCGTGCAGGAGCTGTGTCCCCTCCAAGACCACACTGAGCAAGCGAGCGCCGAAATTGGTGACCGTAACAACGAGTCCCTCACCCCGCAAGGTGAAGGACTCGGCTTGTTCAAGAGCGGCTGATCGTTCTGCCGTCATGGAAAAGTTGCGCAAGCGACCCATCAACGCCCATCCGGGAGGAATTTGCTGCCGCTCACGCCAAGCTCCAAGTTGCCGTGAGTTCCAACGGGGATGGCGCCAATTTGCGAATAGATAGGTTGAGTGACGCGATACTGCTTGCCCGACACGTCGGCTTTGATGACGAGTTCCTGTCCCTTGGTCTTACCAAGAGCTTTGGCTGCACCACGTCCGGCGAGAGCTCCGACCACTCCGAAACCCACTGTGGAGACGATCTGTCCCTTACCCCTGCCGAGCAGGGAGCCGGCTCCCGCCCCCACGGCGGTGCCCAGCATCGTTCCCAAGCCTTTGTCCGAAGACGAGGCGTCCACATCCACAACCCGCGCAGAAACCACGGTTCCTGCAATCACCTCCGCCGATGAACCAACGGAATCGGATGAAACCGAGTTGAGCGACGTCATCTCCGAGCAGGAAGGCAGGATCAGCAGACCCGCCGCCAACAGCGCTGTCATTAGAGTAGCTTTCATAGTCATGAGAATAGAATGGTGACGCCGAGGTGCCGGGGAAGCCGCCCCCAAGAGAGCATTCCGCGCCCCTCTCCGTCGTGCATGACATTACCATGAAATTTAGAGCTTGCCAAGAAAAAAAAACAGTGCTAGATTAATGGGCGTGCGTATGAAAGCATTAACGATTATCTCTACCCTGTTAGCACTGCCGGTGTGCATCGCCCAGGCAGCGGATAAAGCCGGAGCCATGGAAGGTTACTTCCCGACTGATGGAACTCTGCAGCGCGGCGCTCACGTCCGCCTGGTGTACTCAGAGGACATTCAGGAGCCCGTAAAAGTAATCAACCAATCCCTCTCCAAGCTCTCCCCGGAGCAACGCGAAACCTTCACCAAGGAGTTCGCCGCAGAGCAACTGCCCTCCTACAACCCGGACATCTGGCCCTCCCGGGAAGAGTACGACAAGTTCGTTGAAGCTTGGAAGAAGACGCAGATCCGCAACGTGACCGAGGTTGCGGTCGGCCTTCAGAAGCTTGACGATGGCTCATGGCGCGTGCTCTCCGCTACGGTCGATGCTCAGACCCGTCGGCAGGTACCGCTCACCATCAGCGCTCTGCGCTACGACGCTGAGAAGAATGAGTGGATCTCCAACAATGGGGTGCTCACAGCAAAGGACTACACCGCCCCGGACACCAGCATCTACGGCGCCCAGACCGGCACAGAATGGTCCCTCGAAAAGAGCGACTCGCTGGTGAAGCTGCGTGAAACGCTCCGTGTCTCACGCACGACGGATGGCAAGTACATCTATCTGGCATACAGCTTGGTCGAGGTATCTGCGGTGACCGGCAGCAACATTGCCCAAGGGGCTTACCTCTTGCGCTTCCCGGTGCAAGTGGCGGGAGCTAACCTGGGGACTCCCGGTCAACGCTAAAGCGCGAGAAAGCTCAGAAGATCTCAGCGGGAGCCCCACGCCGTTTGCGTGATTCGCTCCCGCTCTTTTTATGCCACTCCTGTATTCCAATTAACTCTCCCACGCATGAAAATCATAGCAGGACTTGCCAAGGGGCTTCCCCTGCTCGTGCCGAAGGGAGAGGTACGACCCACGCAGGATCGTGTGCGAGAGGCGCTCTTCAACATACTCTCGCCGGTGATCGAGGGTGCGCGCGTGCTGGATCTCTTCTGCGGCACGGGCTCTGTGGGATTGGAAGCGCTCAGCCGTGGAGCTGCAAGCGCATGCATGGTCGATTCATCCCGCGCGGCAACTCAAGCGGCCCTCAAGAATATGGAACGTACCCACCTGAAGGGCGGACGTGTGGTGCTCTCTGATTGTCTATCCTTTGTTCAAAGAGAACACACACCATACGACATCATCTTTGCAGATCCCCCGTACTGTAAAGCGTACGGTGATCGGGACTTGATAGCGGAATTGCTGGACGCGAGAACGCGTGAGCTGCTGACGCCTGCCGGGTATTTCATCGCAGAAGCACAGCTGGGTTACGGCGTGGGCAACGAGCGCACGAGAGACTTTCCCGGCTGGCAACTGACAGATGCACGCACCTACGGCAAAAATACGATCCTCTTCTATCAAACCGCTCCATGATATACGCTCTCTTCCTCTCTCTCTATCATATTTTCTACCCGATCTTCCTCCTGGTCTCTCTGCCGGGATTCTTCATCAAGATGAGGCGTCGTGGAGGCTCTGTGTCGGACATTTGGGAGCGGCTCGGAATCTTTCCCCACGGAAAAGTTCAAGAGCCTAAGGATGGCATCTACGTGCACGCCGTGAGTGTGGGGGAAGTCCTCATCGCTCTGAAATGGATACGCACCCTGCGCAAGACTCACTCGGAACCCGTCGTCCTCGCTACTTCCACAGCAACCGGGCTGCAGGTAGCGCGCTCGGCACAGAATGATGTTCAAGGTCTACGCGTCCTTTACTCGCCGGTGGACTTGCCCTGGGTTGTACGGCGCTGCATGAGGCGTTTCGCACCGAGAGTCGTCGTTCTCATTGAAGCAGAACTCTGGCCCAATCATGCACGTATCTGTCGCAACATGGGCATACCGATGGTGATGCTTAACGCACGTCTCTCCCCACGCAGTGAGCGTCGTTATGCCAAAGTTCGTCCCATCACTTCTGCTCTCTTTGCTCACCTCTCCAAACTCGCCGTCCAAAATGCTCGCGATGCCGAGCGCTTCGTCGGGATAGGCGTCCCCCGCGAAATCATTTCCATCACCGGCAGCATCAAGTTCGACGTGCTGGGCGACTCGGTCTGTACACCGCGACAGGAATTTCGCGATATTCTCCGACGCCTCGCCGGAGGGAAACAGGTAGTACTCGCTTCCTCCACACACCCGGGAGAGGAGGTGCTCATCGCCGATGCCACGCGCCGGGCCGGCGCCTTTCCTCTCATCGTGCCGCGCCACATGGAGCGCCGTGCTGAGGTTGTGCATGAGTTGAAAACCGCCGGTTTTTTTCCCATATTGCGTACCTCTGCAGATCCCTTCCCCTCCCCCCCTCCGGAGAATGTCTGCTACATCGCTGACACAACCGGTGAATTGCGGGAGTGGACTTCTTTAGCCAACCTCGTGGTCATCGGCAAAAGTTTCTTGGCGGATGGGGGTCAAAACCCGGTGGAAGCCATTGCCGCACGGGTGCCCGTCATCGTCGGGCCTCACATGAGCAATTTTGCGGATCTCACGGAATTGCTGCTGGCGCAGGACGGCATCCTGACCTGCGAAAAGGAAGAACTCCCGACGACAATGAGCTATGCCCTGACGCAAAAAGAAGAGAGTGCGGCGCGAGCAGAGCGAGGCTATCAAGCTCTCTCTGCACACTCCGGGGCAACCCAACGCAGCTTGCAGCTCGTCGAGAATCTCCTCCTCGCCTCCACTCCCAAACATTGAACAGGGACGCCGGAAAATCCTGCGCAGAGAATGTGTATTTTCCCAACTTTATCCTCCGATACTTTCTTCGCCGGGTTAGCAGGCATGGTGATTGTTTGGTGCTGAGGTTCATTATTGAAATATTTGATAGAGAACCTCCGGTAGATTTACCCGTCATCTCGGGAGTTTTAGCTTGAATTCCCCGCTCTTGCTATGGTAAAAAATCGCTGTCATGGCCCGTCGCAAGCGCGCATCTTTTCTTACCAAGCAATCCGGAACGCCGGCTACACGGCGTCGCCAAAGAGCCTGCATCTGGCTTCTTTCCTTGCCGTGCGTGGTGCTTTTGTTGATGGGTATCAGCTACCTGCTGCTCATTTCCTGGCTCCAGGGAGATGGTTTCCGTGAGAAACTTGCCGAAATTGTGGGGAAAGCCACCCATGCCCAACTCGTGGAAATTCCCCAAAACATGGATGTAGACGGAGCTCACCTGACCCTGCCTCAGATCCGTATCCGTGGGGCGCGCGAAATCGATGAATTCTCCCTCAGCAAACTACACCTGTCCGTGGATCGCTCGGCTCTCATCAAGCGCATCCTTCGCTTCAATCAATTCTCCGCCGAGGAGTTAAATCTCACCCTACGTTTCGGTTCACGTCGCGCCGGTTCATCTCCGCCCCGGTCAACGAAACCTGTCTCATCTCCGACCCCGGTATCTACCCACGCTGATGGAGCGAAGAGAGACGAAAAGATATCTGTGCCGGTTGCGAGCAAGGGTGGGTTTCTCAAAGCGGTTCAGGCTCGTTCTTTCGAGGCCCTCTACAGTGATACGTCTGTCTTCTTCGGCGAACGAGAGCTGGCTCTCAAGGGCTACCACCTCACAGCTTCTCCCCGCCCGGATGTCGGCAGGGACGCATGGAATTTCTCCTTGGAAAACGGCAGACTCGTAGTCCCGTTCTTCTTCCTGCGCGATAGCGGAGTCAAAAACGCCTCCATCCTCTTTTCCAAAAAGGATGTCACGCTTAACTCCTGCAAAATCCTTCTCACTCCCGGGGAAATCCGTATGCACGGCAAGTATTCTCTCCTTTCCGGCAATTGGAACATACGTATGAATGTTCAGCGGGCCAACGTAGCACGTCTCTTGAACGACGATTGGAAGAAAAAACTCACCGGATCTTTGGACGGCCACCTCGATTTCACCGGAGAGGGTGGCTCCTCGTGGAAAGCCAAAGGAGAACTTCAACTCATTGACGGCTTGTTGGAAGGTCTGCCGGTTCTCTCCACCCTCCGCCTTGATAGCACCCTCCCCTACCGCAGCATCCCCATCCAAAAGGCGGTCACTAAACTTTCCTTTCCCTACTCCGATCCCCAGCACAACATCCGCAATGCCTGGCTGCTGGACGATATTGACATTTGCTCCAAGGATGACACTCTCCGCTGCCGCGGGCGTGTCATTATCGGCACGGATCGCTCTCTCTCCGGCACCTTGAGAATCGGTTTGCCTTCCCAAACAATCGCTAAACTCGGACTGCAGCAGACGAGTCCCATCAGTCAGCTGTTCAATGCTGTCCCTGAACTGCCCGGCTGGATCTGGCTCCACATCAACCTCAGCGGCACCTTGGACGACCCACACGAGGACCTGTCCGTCCGACTCGCCACGCTTCTTCCTCAGGCCGTCTCCTCGATGTCACACCAGGCTGTGGAGTTGCTCAACCCCGTCCTAGGTTCCTTTGTACCCAAGAAACTGCTCCCTCCCGGGAAGAAGGAAGAGGATGCGTCGAACCACCAAGATACTCCCTCAAATGATGACGAGGCGAAACCGGAAGAGCCAACTCCCCAAAAACCGATAAAAAAAATTATCGACTCCGGTCTCAAGATGCTCTTTTGAACCCTCTCTCTTTTCTTTCACGCCAGACTCATGCAAAAACGGACTGCCACTCTTTCCTACCCTTCTGACTTTGTCCAAGCCGAGTGCACTCTACTGGAGCAATTCGCTCCAACCGCTTTTCACGCTTCTCTCCCGAACGGAAAACACACTGTCGCCTTTGTGCAAAGGCGCGAGTCCCACCTTCTTCCCCTCATGATCCCGGGCACGAGGGTTCTCGTCACAATCTGTCCGGCCGATTTCGACCGCGCCCGCATCCGTTCGATCGTCTCCGGCTAACTTTCCTCGTCCTCTCTTCCCCATGCTCAACATCGTCCTATGCCACCCGGAGATTCCCCACAACGCAGGAGCGGCAGGACGTCTTGCGGTGGCCACCGGTTCGCGCCTTCATCTCATCCGTCCCCTCGGATTCAGCCTGGAGGAAAAATACCTCCGCCGAGTCGGCCTCGATTACTGGCAATACGTCGATCTCGCTCTCTGGGATTCGCCCCAACAACTTTTCTCTGCCGCTGAAAAAACGGCTCAGTTCTGGTTCCTCTCTACAAAGGCTTCCCGCTCCATCTGGAGTCCCTCCATCTCCTTTAGGGACGGTGACTACCTCGTTTTCGGTCCGGAATCAAAGGGTCTCCCGGAAACGATGCTGCATGAGCACTCCGACCACGCACTCCGTATTCCCATGCCCGGAGAACACTCCCGCTCCCTCAATCTCTCCACAGCTGTCGCTATCGTTCTCTATGAAGCGCTGCGGCGTATCTCTCTCCCCTTATGAAAAATATCGTCTACTTCGATCTGGAAACTCGCCTCTCTGCCGCAGAAGTGGGAGGCTGGCATGAAACAGCTAAAATGGGCATATCCGTCGGCGTCACCTTCTCTACGGCTTCCCGTTCTTACTCGATTTACACGCAAGACGAAGCTCCCCAACTTATCGAACAACTCCGCACCGCCGACCTCGTCGTCGGTTACAATCACATCGGGTTTGACTACGGCGTCCTCCAGCCTTACACGTTTTGGACTGTCGCTGAAATTACACACAACCTCGATCTCTGCCTTTACCTCTCCGACCGCATAGGACACCGCATCAAGCTGGACTCTGTTGCCCGCCCTACTCTCCACGGTAATTCCAAAACGGCCGATGGTACGGATGCTCTCAAATGGTGGGCTGAATATCAACGCACCGGCGATGCTCAAATCTTGCTCAACATTGCCAGATACTGCTGCTTTGACGTCAAAGTCACCATGGCTGTCCATCAGTTCGGCATCAAACACGGTTACGTGCTCTGTGAGGACAGGGGTGGTGGTGACCATAAAATCGCCGTCGATTGGGTGGACGACTGGTAAAATTGAATTCCCCAACCCTCAGCCCTTCCCCACCGCACTCTCCGTCAATCAACACATCACTCGAAAAAAACGCTCAAACATCCGCCGACGCCATCCTAACCACGTATCGTCCCATGTCCCATTTTTTATTTCTTCGAAAAGCTGCAGCCGTATCATCGTTTTGGCTTCGTTGCGCACGAGCATTCTCATTTCCCATGACTTTTCTTGGATGGCTTGTTATCTTCATCTACTCCCTGCAGCATGACGGCAAACTTCTCCCGGGAATCCTTGCCCTCGTTGGCGCCTTTGCCATGCACATGGCTACGAATTTGCTGGATGACTTATTTGACTACTTCATCCTGCGTAGCAATGAGGAACTGCAAAAGGCCGCCCTCAATGATAAATGCATCTATCTCATAAACGGCAGCACCTCCCTTCCCAAAATGGTCGTGTGCATTCTCTTTTTCCTTGGGATGGCTGCCGGCATCGGACTTTTCTTGATCTTTCTTTCCGGACCCTGGGTCGTACTCTTTATGATTGGCGGCCTCCTCGTTGCCGTGGGCTACCAATGGTGTTCCCTGCGGGGGCTCGGGGAGGTAGCCGTACTCACCGCGTACGGGCCGCTGCTCTTCGGAGGCGTTTACTACGTGATGACCGGTTCGTTTTCGGTGAGTGTTTTTGCTCTTTCCTTCGGTTGCTCAAGTCTTGTCGCTTCTGTTCTATACAATCACATGCTCATGGATTACGATGCCGACAAGTGTGCCAGCAAAACAACTCTCTGCCGAAAGTTGGGAAACAAATCCCGTGCGCTCGCATTCAGCCTCTTCTTTTACCTGGCTGGTTTTGGGGCATCGGTCTTTCTGGCTTGTTCAACAGGTTGTCTGTTCTACCTGCTTGCTTTGCTGATCATTCCTCTCGTGTTTGATATGTATCTGTTATTGCACATATACAACGACGATAAAACACACGTTCCCACGATTCGCCCATGGCACCATCCCCTGCATCAGTGGGACAAGCTGAAAAATAGCGCCGACGCTCCCTTCTACATGCGCTTCTTTTACTCCCGCAACATCGCTGTGTATTACATGCTGCTCATCTGCATTGCCTCCTGCTTGCAGTGAGGTTGCCCTGCAGGGCAACGGTTTTCAAGGACCCATGGACGATGTTGTAAAGCCGGCAAGACGGCATCGCATAGTTCTAGACACTTTCCTCGTAGCGACCGCTCATGATTTTATCCACCACCGATGCTAAAGCATCGCATATCCCGCGCGTAGCACCGCCAGTCCCCAAATCGTAAATCGTAAATAGGCAAACGCATTCCCCAATGCGTTTGCCCTCAGCCCTTGTAGAGTTCCATGATGCGCCGAATCAACGCAAATGCGTGACTCACCATGGAGCGTGTCTCATTGAGTAGGGTGAGGTAAAGAATACCTGTTCGCATGCTACTTTCATCATTCGCGTTCTGCATGAGGTGGCGCGTAATGCACTCGGCAAAATCATCTCCCAACTGGTCAGATCCCTCCAACATTTTGTCGATGCCGGCAAAATCCCCCGCTTTGAGCATATCGGTGAGGTTCGGGTAAAATTTCCATATCTTGCCGGTCAGAGCGAGGAGGTCTTTCGCCTGCTCTTTGTTCAATCCGGTGTGGTTGTTGTCGATATGATTATAACTCGCCTTCACCAGAACGAGCAGGCATTCACATGTGCTGAGGGATATCTCAATGATGCGGTAAATGAGTTGACCGCGATCCGCCTGCTCCGGCGGTATATTCGGCAGGGACGGCAACACCTCGTTTTCCTTGACCAACTTCAAATCCTGTTTCATGGAGCGCGTCTTCTTGCGCAGACTCTTGAGTGTCTCTCGATCCTCGGTGAGCAACGCTTTTACCATGGCGTTATAAATTCCCACCATTCTCCCCAACCGACCGGCTGCAGCCGCACCGTATTCACGCACTTGGGCATCCTTGCTCGCATCCAGAATGCGGTACTCCTTCTTCGCTCCTTGGCTCAACAAAGCTGATCTCACCAGCAAAACCAGTGCCAGAAGCATCATCCCGGTCTGCGCCCACACCCCACCATACGCCAACACCAGAGCCACACAGAAGGACGCCAGACACGCACCTATAGCCGTCAGAAACCACCCGCCCGTCACCGTGAGCACACCGGTGATGCGATACACGGCGCTGTCTCTTCCCCACGCTCTATCCGCTAATGAGGAACCCATCGCTACCATGAAGGTCACGTACGTGGTGGAGAGTGGCATCTTCATAGAGGTAGCAAGAGAGATGAGCAAGGCAGCCGTCGTGAGGTTTACGGAACCGCGCACCAGGTCATAATTGGTGCCGGTCTCCTCCTCCGGCGGCAACGGAGCAAAACGCCGCCCCACAAATTCGGCAACAGGTCGTGGCGTTACCTTTTCGATGAATCGCGCCGTATTGAGCGCATAGCGCACCATGACCCGCGCCGCCAGACTGGAACCGAAGCGCTCCTTCCCGGTGTTGGATGAAGAAAGCTTAAGCTCCGTCTCCGTAACTTTTCGCGCGTTCTTCGAGAAGAAGAGTGAAGCCACCATGATCAACCCGGCCGTGAGCAAATAAAGAGGATTCGCTTGGATCGTTGTGGCCGCCAACTCTCCCATCATCATGTCGGACACATCTCCGACGTAGCTCCCCGCAATGTCCAGACTCGTCTGAGCCGCCATGAAAACGCCGATAAAGTTGACGAGATCATTCCCCGCAAAAGCAAGCGCAAGCGCTCCCGTACCGCTCAACACCGCAATGCGCAGCGTGTTGACCCGACAGACGTACTGGAGGAAGGCCATGATCACCAACCAACCGACCCAACACCACGCCATCGTCACTCCCACATCGGCGTTGAGCAACGCCTTTGTCTCATCGGAAAGCATCGAGCTGTCTCTGAGTCCCTTGAAAATGGCGAAATACGTGATAGCTGTGAGGGCGCTGCCGCACCACAAGGGTCCGATATATCTGTAGGCTCTCTTGTAGCGAAAGCTGAAAAGCAGACGGGCAAACCACATCACGCATGAACCCAGCGTAAACGCGATCACAACGGAAACAAAGATAGCCACCACGATGGCGAAGGCGTTGCTCGTGTTGATGTACGCTGCCAGGGGGGCATCGTCCGTAGCTATGTCCTTGCTATACACGGCCATTCCGATTGACGACCCTAGTAACGCAAACACCAACGATATCGTTGTCGAGGTCGGCAATCCCAGCGTATTGTAGACATCCAGCAAGATGACGTTGGATATCATCACCGCCAAAAAAAGCAACATGACCTCATGGAAGTTGAACATCCGCGGATTAAACACGCCACTGCGTGCCACCTCCATCATCCCGCTCGAAAAACTCGCCCCGAGCAACACTCCTACCGCCGCCACTGCCACCACCGTGTAAAAACTGCCGGCTTTACACCCGATCGATGAATTCAAAAAATTCGCCGCATCATTGCTCACCCCCACCTTCAAACCAAACACGGAAAGTAGCAGCAACATCCCGTATATGGCATAATAAATCGGATCCATTGCTCTCTTTTCTGTGTATGGTTCCTAGGGTTCCCGTTCACTCGGTCATGCCTCGTCCTTTGCATCGAATTCCTCGGATTCCGTATCGAAATCCTCTTCCTCGTACTTCTTGAACTTCTTGACCCGCTGACCCTCCGGAAGTGGCGAAAGCACCATACTCACGGTGTTGCCGGCAAGTCGGGCAGCCTGATCAACACGTCCCATCGTCTTCATATCCTCCACCACCTTGGCCATCACCTCAAGACCCATTTGCTGGTGGGCATTTTCACGTCCCTTGAAGCGAAGCTGGAAACGCACCTTGTGACCGTGGTCGAGGAATTGCTCCGTACGAGCCATCTTGACGTTATAATCGTTCACGTCGGTGCCAATGCGCAGTTTGATCTCTTTCATGCGGACGGTACGGGAACGATTGTTCTTCTGCTGCTTGGCCTGCATGTACTTGAATTTGCCGTAATCAATGATACGGCAGACGGGAGGATCCGCATTGGGCGCCACCTCCACGAGATCAAGCCCCACCTCTTTAGCCTTCGTGTAGGCTTCCCTCGTGGGCATCACCCCCAGTTGTCGTCCGTCTGCCGTGATGACCCGCACGCGAGGAGCTCGTATGCGTTCGTTGACGCGAATTTGCGGTGTTTTATTGAACGACTCTCGACGATTGTTGCGAGAGGTATTGTTGTTGGTCGGTTTTTTGGGTGGTAACGGCACGTGAGGTGTGTAGTTAAGTTGCTAAGGTTGCGTAATCAGATAGAGAGAAAAATCATTTTCAAATTCAGGAAGCAGACGCCGGTTTCTCGGCGTCCGATACCGGCGCTATGAGCCTCTTCTTGATCTCCTCATGGATCGTTTGACAAAAATCTTCCAAATCCACCGTCCCCAGCACGTCCAAGTCACGGTGCCTCACCGCGACCTTCCCTTCCTCTGCTTCTCTCTGTCCCACCACGAGCATATACGGAATCCGTTCCAAACGAGCCTTGCGTATCTTGGCTCCTATTTTGTCGGCATCCGCATCCACCCGCACCCGTATCCCCATCTCAGCCAGTCTGGCGCGAACTTTCTCGGCATACCCCTCCACCTTGTCGGATATGGGCAACACTCGTACCTGCTCAGGAGCCAGCCAAGTCGGGAACTTGCCGGCAAAGTGCTCGATGAGCAGCCCCGTAAAGCGCTCCATGGAACCAAAGGGAGCCCGGTGAATCATCACGGGGCGATGCGGTTTGTTGTCGGCTCCCGTGTATGTGAGGTCAAATCGTTCCGGCAAGTTGTAATCCACCTGCACCGTGCCCAATTGCCAATCGCGACCGATCACGTCCCGTACAATGAAGTCAATCTTCGGTCCGTAGAAAGCCGCTTCGTTCTCTACCTCGATGAAGTCAAAACCCTCCTCCTGCAACACTTCGCGCAAGGCCTGTTCCGAGAGTTTCCAATTCTCCGTGCTTCCCACATATTTCGGATCCCTGTAATCCTTGTCTCTCAGGGAGAGTCTCACTCTGAAATCCGTCATTTCCAGAGTGCCGAGGATATGTTTGACAATGCCGATGCACTGTTGCACCTCCTGCTTAATCTGATCCGGGCGGCAGAAGATATGAGCGTCGTCCTGGGTAAAGCCACGCACTCGGGTCATCCCACCCAGCTCGCCACTCTGCTCCCAACGATACACCGTGCCGAACTCCGCGAGGCGCACGGGTAAATCCCGATATGAATGCGGCTCGTTGGCGTAGATGCGTATATGGTGCGGACAATTCATCGGCTTGAGCATGAAACCGGCGATTGTTCCTGTATCCAAGGCGTTGAACAGCTCCGCACAACTCGTTCCCTCATCGCGCAATTTCTTGAAATCATCCGGATCCGGTATCGGCGAAAACTGGCTTTCCTTGTAGTGTTCCCAGTGACCGCTCGTCATGTACAAGTCCAGCTTGCCGATGTGAGGTGTAAACACCTGAGAATAACCGATGCGATCCAGCTCTTCGGTGATAAATTCCTGCAGCTCGCGCCGTATAATAGCTCCCTTCGGCTTCCAGAGCACCAGCCCCTGCCCCACCAGCTCATCAATTGCAAAAAGTCCCAACTCACGCCCAAGTTTGCGGTGATCCCTCTTCTTCGCTTCCTCGAGTCGCGCCAGGTGTTCATCCAACTGCGTGCGGTTGGGGAAGCAGGTGCCATACACACGCTGCAAGCGCGGACCGTCGGCGTTCCCTTGGTAGTAGGCGGAAGCCACACTCATGATCTTGAATGCCTTGCAGTTCCCCGTGCGAGCCACGTGCGGTCCCGCACACAGATCCGTAAAATCACCGTTCCGGTAAATGGAAATGGGCTCATCTTCCGGGATGCGGGAGAGCAAATCCACCTTATACTTGGAGGGGACGCTGCGCGGCCCCACGCTCCCCAGTTCTCCGCTCTCAGCCATACGCATTGCCTCCTCCCGACTCACCACCGTCTTCTCAAACGGCACATTCTCCTTCACCACCTTGCGCATCTCCTCTTCAATCAATTCAAATTCTTCCGAGGAAATATGATGATCCAAGTCAATGTCGTAATAAAACCCATTCTCCACGGCCGGGCCCGCGGCCAACTGCGCCTCCGGCCATATGCGACAAATAGCCGTTGCACACACATGCGCGCAGGAATGTCTCAGCCGCTCCAAGTCACTAGCCTGATTCCGTTCTTCGAGAGTTTTGCGTTCTTTATGATCTGACATGCTCTTTACGCTCGCGCCAATATGACATGAAACCGCATCATTTTCAAGACAAATTAGTGTCCTTCAACGCATTTTCGTTCGTTTCCTCCGTTTTGCTCACGAAAGCCGCCGCGGTTTCTTTTCTGGGACGACTCTCCATGCTCGCAAACAGTAATTTTTTTCATCGACGAGTATCTGATTCTCTGTTGACGCAAACAACGCCGTCAATCAAATCCCAACATGACTGAATAACAGATGCGAAGTGTGACAACACTCCCTCCATTCTTCGTCGCCCTATCAAACTCAATCCATATTTAGTCATTCCTCCCGTAATCGTCCTCCAACCGTTCGATGTCGTCCTCGCTGAGCAGCTCCCCAAATTGGATCTCGAGCACAAGTAACTCTCCCTCTCCGGAGTTGTTCAGCCGATGCTTCGTATTCTGCGGGATCAGAACACCGTCTCCCGCTCGCAGCATAAGCGTCTCCTCCCCCTTTTGAACCTGTGCCTCCCCCTGCATCACGATCCATCTCTCCGAACGGAACTTGTGACGCTGCAAGGAAATCCTTTCACCGGGAGCGACAATGAGTTTCTTGACCACCAACTGTGCGGTTTTGTCCAGCACCACCCAGCCTCCCCACGGACGCTCATCCGAATCTCCTATCCTGTATACGGTCGGTATCATTTCTTACTTCTCCAATCCCAACCAACGGAAAAATATGTGTGAGGGATGCCATTTCTTCACCATCTCTCTCCACTCTGCTCCCTCAAGCCGACTCTTCACCCACGGCAACAGCAGTGCGGAGGCCACCTGAATTGCCAAATAAAGCATCGCCGTTCCATTGTGCGCGGGGGCAATCGTCCCGGGCGCCACAATTACCCTCCGGCTTCCTGGCGAAAAGAGTCGTCGAAGCACCAACGTCCCCACCAACCCGGCAGCTGCCACCACCCCGGCTTTCACATACCCGCGCGGCAAACTGAAACGCTCGTACACTCCACGAGCGCCATTCATGACCTCCTCCATCGCCTCCGTGACCGCTACACGCGATTCCGCGGATCTCATCAGGATTTCTCTTTTCCTTTCAGATAAAGTTTGACGCATTCTAAATCGTTCTTGAATTCTTTCAGGGTCTCGGGCACGACACCGACAGGCTTACTGCATACCCCCACCAAGAGAGATATCAGCCCGATGAGCGCATTGAAAACCACGACGGCAAGCACTGCCCACATGGGCTTCAAATACTGCTGCAGCACAGTCACCGCAAAGAAGCACAGCATCATGTAAGCGCAGAGCAACAACGCCACTCCGACGAGTGTACAGGTCACACGCCGCAGCTGCCTTTGTCCGTACTGCCGCAGTTCCACCTGAAGCAACTCGCCCAAAGCTTCAACGTGCCGCATCGCGTGCAACACGGCTCCGCGTACGCCGCCGACAACAGCCCCGCTTTGCTCCCGCAACGTGCCCGGTTTCTCTGGTAATTCGTTTTCGCTCATATTTTTGCCTCGGAGCCCATGGACAACGCCATTATCAGCGACGACCTCCCAGCAAAAGTCCTAAAACCAACCCGATTCCCAGCGCACCCAGCACGCTCGTGGTCGGATTCGCTTTCACATATTCCTCTCCCGCACGGTGCAGATCCTTCGCTTTGCTCCGGGTCGCATCCCACCCCTCATTGAGCTGGCGCCGGGCGTCCTTTGTATAACGGCGCACATTTTCCATTTGGTCAGCGGTGGCTCGGCGCAATTTTTCATATTGCTCGCTTGCGAACTCTCGCGCGGCACTCAGTCGATTCTGCGTGTCGGAGGACGGGGCCGGTTCCGGAACCGGTGCCGGTTTTACAGATTGGTCATTTGCTTCGTTGCTCATTTTTTCTTGGGTTAAGTTTCATCAGTTCCCGTTCATTATAGACACATCCATCCCTTTTGGCAAGCCTCATGACAAATTTTTACGCTTACTTTATCTAAATGGACCGCCGCGTCCTATATATGAACAGGCTCTCGCGCGCTCTAAACGACGCAGCCCGCAGGGGGCTACCCTACGGGCTGCATGATTCCTGGCGGCGATCTACTTTCGCGGGACCTAGCGTCCGACTATCATCGACGCGCCAATGTTTCACTTCCGGGTTCG
>CANQYL010000051.1 GCA_947628035.1 uncultured Akkermansia sp.
CATGACGTCGTCATATTGACCACGTTATGGGATGCTAATGATCGTAAATCGTAAATCGTAAATCGTAAATCGTAAATAGGCGCCGCAGGCGCCTTGCGCCTCCGGCGTACTTGATTGGCAATCACAAGATGAGCATACAATCTCCGTAGGAGAAGAAGCGATAGCGCTCTGCGACGGCCTGTCGGTAGGCTTCCATGATGAGGTCCTTGCCCGCAAAAGCACTCACGAGCATGATGAGTGTGCTCTGTGGCAGATGGAAGTTGGTGAGCAACACATCCGTCGCTTGCCAGTTGAAGCCCGGATAAATGAAGATATCGGTTTCTCCATGGCCGGCTTGTAAAGGTAGCCCATAACGCGCGGCCTGAGTTTCGAGGACGCGCACGCTCGTGGTGCCAACGGCGATGACGCGCTTAGCCTCATTGATGCGGCGTGTTGAATCCTGAGGCAAGTAAAAACTTTCGCTGTGCATGTGGTGTTCCTCCACGTTCTCGACCTTCACGGGACGGAAAGTGCCAACCCCGACGTGGAGGGTGAGGAAGCAGTGAGGCAGTGAGTTGAGCATCTCGCGGGAGAAGTGGAGCCCCGCCGTGGGAGCCGCAATGGCTCCTTCGTTCACCGCATAAATGGTTTGATAGCGTTCGATATCCGAGGGGTCGCTCTCGCGGTTCATGTAGTGGGGCAGGGCAAGGCGTCCGTACGTCTCTTCATCCACAGGGCGATCCCAGCGTATATAGCGGTAACCCTCTGCATCGATGTCTTCCACCGTTCCCGTCGCCTCGCCGATGCGGATGGTGCGACCCGGCTTCATTTTGCGCCCCGGACGCACGAGGCATTTCCAGAGCAATTCCCCGCTTATACCGGCACGGACGAGTTCAATATTGCCGTCGTTGCTGAAATAGCGGGCCGGAACCACCTTCGTGTCGTTAAGCACGAGGAGATCTCCTTCGCGGATGTATTCGGGCAGGTCGGAGAAGTGGCGGTGCTCAATGAGGCCGTTCGTGCGGTGGACCACCATCATGCGGGAAGCCGTGCGCTCCGGCAAGGGACGATCTGCGATGAGTTCCTGAGGTAACTCGTAATCGAAATCCTGGGTACGCATGACGAGATCAGCCGGACTCGTGACGATCAACGCGGGAAAATCTCCATACGACGCAACACCTCGTCGCGTCCGAGTGTGCCCAAAATAACGTCCATGCCGGGTCCCACGTGTGATCCTGTGAGCGCAACACGGAGGGGATACATCCCCGCTCCTACCTTGACCCCCCGTTCTTTGCAGAGGGGCTTGATGAGAGCAAAGGCCCCTTCAGCATCCCATTCCGGCAGGGCGCGAAAGGCTTCCGCCAAGGCGTTGAGCATCTCCCGCGCATTGTCTTGCAAGCCTTCCATGGCATCGGCTTCGTACTGCACCTCCTCGACCCAGTGCACCCATTTCGGCACTTCGCTGAGGAGCTGCACCTTGCTCTGCACGCTCGCGATAGCGGTGCGGAGTTGCGCCGCGTCCGTTAACCCGTTCTTCATGCAGAAGGGCAGGGCTCGCTGCACAAATTCGTCCGGTTGAAGCAGGAGGATGTGCTGTTGATTCATCCACTTGCATTTGGTGATATCAAACTTTGCGGCAGCCCGATTCACATGATCCAAGGAGAAGAGTTCAATGAGCTCCTTCATGGAGAATATCTCTCTCTCGTTCTTGGGATTCCAACCCAGCAATGCTATAAAGTTCACCACTGCTTCCGGTAAAAAACCCTCCTCCGGATAGGCGCCAAGCTGTGCCCCCACGTCGCGTTTGCTCATCTTCGATCCATCGGGATTTTGAATAAGCGGTATGTGCGCGTACACCGGCGGTTGTGCACCGAATGCCTCAAAAAGTTGCAGGTGTTTAAAGGTGTTCATGATGTGATCTTCCCCGCGTATGACGTGGGTTATCTTCATCTCGATGTCGTCCACCACATTCACCAAGTGAAAAATATACGATCCATCGGTGCGCTTGAGTACCATGTCCGGCGTGTTCTCTTCGTTGCGGTAATCAACCGAAATATCGCCGCATACCGCGTCATGCAGGGTCATCACGTCATCGCGGCGAAAACGAAATCGCCACACCGTTCCTTCACTCGTACCGGGTATCTCATTGCCATCCTTATCTCGCTTGTTCGGTGCGGGACACTCATACACGCGTCCGGACTGCACGAGCTTCTCAAAATAACGGTCGTAGATATCCCCGCGCTTGCTTTGGTAGTAGGGCTCGTACGCCCCCCCCTTGCCTTCTCCCTCGTCCCACTCCAATCCCAGCCATCGCATCCCGCTGAAGATTGCCTGCATGGCCTCTTCGACGTGCCGTTCCCGATCCGTGTCTTCGATGCGCAAAACGAAGGTTCCACCCATTTTTCGCGTAAACAGGTAGTTGAAAAGAGCCGTGCGTGCCCCACCTATGTGCAGATAGCCCGTCGGTGATGGAGCGAAACGAGTGCGTACATGCGACGTATTCATGCGCGCCTTATACACCGTTTGATTCAAATTTTCAAGAGCAAAGCACGAGGCAAACGCATTGGAAATGCGTTCGCCTATTTACGAATTACGATTTACGAATTACGATTTATTGATAACGTATGCATTGCGCAGATTTTTCGGATCGTTAACGTATGCAGGAGAGTCCTTCAAAGTCGTCATTATGATGATCGCTGATTATCACGATTTTTGATGCGTATAAACAATGATATCAATCAATAAGAGCATTCTTTCCGTTGATGAGCTTCTCTCAAATACGTTTACCCTGGAGTAAAGCATCAACAAATCCACCCAAAGGGGAACCGCCTCTGCACTCCTCCGTCGATGCTGCGTTTTCGAAATTTCGCTCTGCATTTCCCGCGCGCAAGCGCGCTAACACCGAAATCGTAAATGAGCAACGTCCCGCCGCTAGGGCTCCCCCAGCACCTTTCTAACCAACAATTCGCATTATTTCCAAAGTTCTGCTGCGCATTCGCTCCGCCTCTCCGCGCCGTTGGCGCGCGAACATCCACATCGTAAATCGTAAATCGTCCATCGTAAATGTCAAACGCATTTCCCAATGCGTTTGACCCGCGTTTGCGGAAGTCGTTTGACAGGTAGTGAGCTCTGCGGTAGAATGGAGTCATGAAGGAAGGGGTGCTCAGGATAGGGACGCGGGGAAGCGAGTTAGCGTTGAGACAGGCAGGATTGTTGCAGCAGGCGTTGATGGCGGTCCGGCCGAAGCTCGCGGTGGAGGTGGTCTCTATTCGCACGGCAGGAGATCAACGAACCGATATTCCCCTCAATGAGGTGAACAAGGCGACGGGAACCGCCGACAAAGGGGTGTTTGTTGCAGCGATAGAGGAGGCGTTGTTACGTGGGGAGATCGATTGTGCAGTGCATAGTTGCAAGGATATGCCGGGTAAGCAAGATGAGCGTGCAGAGATTGCAGCGGTGTTGCCCCGGGGCGTCATCAATGATGTCGTTGTTATCAAACGTGGAGGCAACATGGAATGCCCGACCATAGGAACCGGAAGTGTGCGTCGGACGAAGCTTGTGGAGGCTTTTTGGGGAGGCAAGGCGAAAATCGCAGCGATGCGCGGAAATGTGACCACGAGACTCCGCAAGCTTGCGGAGAATGATGAGATGGATGCTATCATCCTCGCGCGAGCCGGACTGGATCGGCTCGGACTTTTCACCGGCGCTTCAACGGAGGAGATGGACGGCAGGATTCTCAGCGCCATCGATCTGGATAAGGAGAGCTTTGTGCCGGCGCTTTGCCAGGGAGCCATCGCCGTGGAGATCCGCCGCGGGGATGCCGATGTGCGCGAACTCATGCGCCGCGTGAATCACGAGCCCAGTGAGTGCTGTATTCGGGCAGAGCGTGCCTTTCTCGATGCTTTACAAGCAGATTGCTCGACCCCGGTGGGTGGCTTTGCCCAAGTGATCGGCAACGAGTTGGAGCTACACGTCATCTATTTCTGCGCGGATGATCTTGCGCTGAGGCGCTCCCAAAGAGGACCCTTGCATTCCCCGGAAGAACTCGGACGCGTGACGGCGGAGGAGCTGCGAGCAGAAATCAAATGAGTCCCGCGGCACACACGTGTCCCCATAAATTGTCTCTGGATCCATACACCCATTCCCCATGCACTCCTCCTCCCCGCAGGAAGCAAACTCAGCAAGACGGCATGGCGTAAGCTCAGACTTTTTATCCAACAATCCGCATTATTTCTATAATTCTGCGTCGCTCTCACACCGTATATCCCACGCCAATGGCGCGGAATTTTCCAAATCGAAAATGGGCGCCTTTAGGCGCCCGGCGCCATCGTCCATCGTCCATCGTCCATCGTCCATCGTCCATGGGCGACGTTCCGCCGCCTTTACTGAGTCTTGGACGGCATCCGTAGATCACGGATGGGGAAGGGGATGGAAATGGCCGCCGCCGAGAAGGCCGCAAGCAACGCCGTGGCAAAGGAATACCGGACAGAGTGGTAATCCTGAGTGCGGCACCACGCTCCGATGTGCAAGTTGAGCGAAGAATCGCCAAAGCCGGTAAACAGGATGGTCGCAGGGTGTTTGTCATCCGTGAAAAGCCCCGGCTGCTCGGCGATAACCTGTTCAATGACACGCCGAACTTGAGCGAGATCGGAAGAGTAATCAACGCCGAGATCGAGATCACAACGGCGTATTTCATCGCTGGTGATGTTGACGACGGGGCTTTTGATGAGCATTTCGCAGGGGATGCGGATGAGTGAGTGATCCGGCTGGCGGAGATAGATGGAGAGGAGATTGATCGACTCCACGGTGCCCTCGAGAGAGTCCACTCGCACGTAGTCGCCGATTTTGAAGCTGCTCTCCGAGATGAGGAAGAATCCGCTGATGAGGTTGCTGAGAGCCGTCTGTGAAGCGAAACCGATGGCGATGCCCGCTACGCCTGCCGCACCCAGGATGCTCACGAGATCAACTCCGACGGCACGCAGAGCCTGCACCAGCGCGAGCACCCAAATGAGCGATGTCGTCAGTTTGGCGAGGAAGCGCACAGCGGGATGAAGAAGGTGTCGCCTATTGAGCATATAGCGCGCAAAGAGGCGCTTGACGATGCGGGTGATAATGAAAGCCGCCGCGACATATCCGACAAAGGCAACCCATCCGCCTTCCAGCAGTTGATGCCAGAACATCTGCGCTTCTTTCACCCAGTCGATAGCTGTCGTTTGAGCATTCATGACAAAAGAGGAGCGTGTAAGAGATTAACCATTGGAAGCGTGGAACTCCTGCAAGGTGCAGACCGTGGTGACCTTGTTCTTGTTGTGCAGGATAGCGTCTGCACAGGCGCGTGCGGAGGAAAGATCGGTGCAGTAAGAGATGTTGTTATTGACGGCAGCGGCGCGGATGGCAACCTCATCCTCACGCGCGTCATGAGAGCCCGGTGTGTTGATTACAAAGACGATGTCGCCATTTTTGATGCGGTCAACGATGTTGGGGCGGTGTCCTTCCAATACTTTATAAGCGCGGGTGCAGGAAATGCCGTTCTTCTGCAGGTAATCCATCGTGCCCTTCGTCGCGCAGATGGAGAAGCCGGCTTTCGCGATGTCTCGCGCGATGGGAACGACGGTATCCTTGTCGCGGTCATTGACGGAGACGAAGACGAGTCCTTCACTGGGCAGAGCGTTGAAGGCGGAGATCTGACTCTTCATGTAGGCGACCTCCGGGTCACGGTCGATACCCATCACCTCCCCGGTGGAGTGCATCTCCGGTCCGAGAACGACGTCGATCCCCGGGAAGCGGTTCCACGGGAACACGGCCTCCTTCACCGTATAGTACGGCGGGATGACTTCTTTTGTGAAGCCGAGTTCGCGGAGCGTCATGCCGCTCATCACCTTGGCCGCCAATTTCGCGAGCGGTACGCCAATGGATTTCGAAACGAAGGGGATTGTACGGGAGGCGCGGGGATTCACCTCAATAACGTAGAGTTCTTCGTCCTTGATGGCGAATTGGCAGTTCATGAGCCCTTTCACATTGAGGCGTGCGGCGAGTTCTTTGGCGGCCCGCATCATCTCCCTGTGCATGGCAGGGGAGACCTTGTTGGGCGGGATCATGCAAGCGGAGTCGCCGGAGTGGATGCCCGCGGGTTCTACGTGCTGCATGATCGCTCCCACCACGCTCGTCGTGCCGTCCGCAATCACATCCACATCGATCTCCATGGCATGCTGCAAAAAGCGATCCACGAGTACCGGACGCTCGGGTGAAGCATCCACAGCCTCACGCATATAGGTGCGCAGTTCCTGCTCGTCGTACACGATCATCATCGCACGCCCCCCCAGCACAAAGGAGGGTCTCACCAGCACCGGGAATCCGATGCGGTGCGCCACCTGCACAGCTTCCTCCTCATTGGTAGCGGTGCCGGCCTCGGCTTGCTTGAGACCAATCTCGTCCAGCAGGGCGGAGAAATACTTACGATCCTCGGCGAGTTCGATACTGCGCGGGCTGGTTCCGATAATCGGTACGCCACGCTCTTGCAGCGCGGCAGCAAGATTCAGCGGGGTCTGTCCGCCGAACTGCACGATGACCCCATCCGGTTTCTCCTGGTCGCAGATGTTCAGCACATCTTCGAGGGTGAGGGGCTCGAAATAGAGTTTGTCAGAGGTATCGTAGTCGGTGGAAACGGTCTCCGGGTTGGAGTTCACCATGATGGTTTCATAGCCGAGTTCCTTGAGGGCAAAGGAGGCGTGTACGCAGCAGTAGTCAAACTCAATGCCCTGACCGATGCGATTCGGCCCTCCCCCCAAGATGATGATCTTCTTCTTGTCGTTCGGACGCGCCTCGTTCTCGTCTCCGTACGTGGAATAGTAGTACGGTGTGTATGCCTCAAACTCTGCGGCACAGGTATCGACCAATCGGTAGGTGGGAATGATGCCCTTGGCCTTGCGCTCGGCGCGCACGTCATCCTCCGTACAACCGCGAGCGAGTGCAATCTGACGGTCGGAGAATCCGAGTTTTTTCGCCTGCCGCAGGTCGAGATCCCCTAGATGCATACCCGCCTCGGCGAGCTGTCGGAGCTGGTCAAGGAACCACGGGTCGATCTGTGTCAAGTCGTGAACCTCGTCGAGAGTAAATCCGTGAGTAAAGGCCGTCTGGAGCCAGAAGATCCGCTCAGCGTGGGGAACGGCGAGTTTAGCTGCAATTTCCTCGTGGGAGGGGTTCTGCGGACTTTTGGGATCAAACCCGAAGCCCCAACGGCTCGTCTCCAGAGAGCGCAGCGCCTTTTGCAGAGACTCCTTGAACGTGCGTCCGATGCTCATGACCTCCCCCACGCTCTTCATGGAGGTGGTAAGGCGCTCATCAGCCTTTTTGAATTTCTCAAAAGTAAACCGCGGCACCTTGGTGACGACGTAATCAATGGAGGGTTCAAAGGAGGCCGGCGTTTCGCGGGTAATGTCGTTCTTGAGCTCATCGAGGGTGTAGCCGATGGCGAGTTTCGCGGCGAGCTTGGCGATGGGGAAGCCGGTAGCCTTGGAGGCGAGGGCGGATGAGCGGCTCACGCGCGGATTCATCTCAATGATGATCATACGTCCCGTCTTGGGATCCATCGCAAACTGAATGTTACTGCCTCCCGTCTCCACACCTATCTCACGAATGACGGCAAAGGAGGCGTCGCGCATGATCTGATACTCGCGATCCGTCAAGGTCTGAATGGGCGCTACGGTAATGGAGTCCCCGGTGTGTACGCCCATGGGATCCATGTTCTCAATGGAGCACACCACCACGCAGTTGTCTTTCCTGTCGCGCATCACCTCCATCTCGTACTCCTTCCACCCCAGCAGCGATTCCTCGATCAACACTTCCGTCACGGGTGAGAGGTCCAGCCCGCGCGTTACGATTTCCTCAAACTCTGCCCTGTTGTAGGCGATGCCGCCACCCGTGCCCCCGAGAGTAAAGGCTGGACGGATGATCATCGGGTAGCTCCCGATCACGTTCTTTGCCACGTCCCATGCCTCGGTCATGTTGTGTGCCGTGCCGCTGGCCGGCACGTCCAAGCCAATCTTGATCATGGCTTCCTTGAACCGCTGGCGATCCTCCCCCTTGTCGATGGCATCCGCGCTTGCGCCGATCATGCGTACCCCGTTTCGCTCCAACACACCGCTGCGATACAGCTCCATGGCACAGTTGAGAGCAGTCTGCCCACCCAACGTAGGCAGCAGGGCATCCGGCTTCTCGCGGACAATGATTTTTTCAACGTATTCCGGCGTGATGGGCTCAATATACGTGCGCGGAGCCGTCTCCGGATCCGTCATGATGGTGGCCGGATTGGAATTGACCAGCACCACCTCGTATCCTTCCTCCTTGAGAGCTTTGCACGCCTGCGTGCCGGAGTAATCAAACTCACATCCTTGTCCGATAATGATGGGTCCGGAGCCTATCACGAGAATTTTTCGGATGGAGAGATCTTTCGGCATGGCACAAGTGTAAACTTGCAGATATATGCCACACTTGCGACCAAATTGCAAGTCAAATAAGGCCAATTCGGTGAGGAAATGTTTTGGTGCCGGCATCACACGACTCATTTTACGTTGAAATTAGAAAACAAAACTTAAATAGTTGTGCTTGCTCCTCAGAAAATGCTATGCTAGAATCACTCAGAGTGAAGCGCATTCTGTTCATCCTGTTTGCCGGGGTCTGCTTGTGCGGGTGTAGTCTGAGCAAACATTTAGCCCGGGTGTCGGCTCGGGTGGAGAGTGACTATGCCCGGACAAAGGAATGGCGCAACCTGCCCGAAAAGACGATCACATGGGATCAGGCGCTTAGCCTGCTCTCCGAGTACAGTCTCGAACTCAAGGAGGCTCAGGACTCTATCGAGGCGGCTCAACGCCAATCATTGAGCATCTACACGGATCTTATTCCGGGCGTTTCTTATTATGGCTACATGACTCGAGCTATTTCTGAGCTGGCAGATCCGATGAACTCGGACGAGCTGAGTTCTTCGATCAACGTCACTTTCTCGGTACCTGCGCTCACGCAGGTACCGTACCGGGTGTATTCAGCAAAGGTACGCACCTTCGCTGCCGTAAAGGCGAAAGAGGGGAGATATCGTGAGGCGGTGACTAAGCTGTATCAGTTGGTCAGAAACCGTGAGATAGAGCTCGCACGCCGAGCTTTGGAGGACGCAAACCCGGAGGAAGCAGACACAACCTCGGATCCTCGGAGAGAACAAAACCGGTTGCAGGCTGATGAAAAATATTGGCTCGACGTGGCTCGTTTGATCGGGCGGAGAGATGCTCGCTGGAACATCTTGCCGACGAGTATGCCCCATGTCAATTGGAAGGAGTACGAGCCTCGCCTCGATCGTTTGGGTGAGCTTGTCGTGTGCCAGTTCGCTATGCGTTTGGAACAAGCTCGTATGGCTCAGTATGGTGTGGCGCTCAACTATCTCCCCACTATCAATACCAGTCTCTACAGTCCTTCTCTCTTCTCCTCAACGGGTGGTACCTATCAGGGAACTTTCTTAGACGAGGACGATACATGCATCAATCTTTCCATCAGCTATATGCTTGATACTCACCTGAGCAATTGGGATTCCTATCAACAGAACAAGGCTCGCTACGAACGTGAAAAAATCAAAATAGCGGATGGATTGACAGATCACAGGAACCGAATCCAACTCCTGCGTCGCAGCATGAATGAGTACTTCAACTGGCGCAGCTTTATGTACAAACATATGGAATACCTTTCCTCCCGTTCTCCCCAAACGGCGGATGAGTACATCGAACGCAAGAAAACACTCTATAAGATGAGAGCAGAATTACTCAATCAGGAAGCCTCGTCCATCGAGTCAGAAGCAGCCCTCATCCTCGAATACGGCCTCCCGGGAGATGCCCCCGAGGGCACCGTCAAAGTTCGTTGACCATCCCACGTAACACGCGCCGGAATATCAACTGGAAGCCGCGCGCGTGAGCTTCATGAGTAGCTTGGGTAAATCCGGCTGGTTGAAATATTGAGATGCTTGCAGTGAATCCGAGATTTTTTTGAGCTCGGTACGGATGGTGCGCATCCTGTCGCGCACGGGGAGAAGCATATCCTCCTGCTCGTTAGTGAGCGGCGGCGCGAGCTGCGTGAGCATGTAATGCGTGCGTTCGATCTTTTCCAGCAAGTCCTGCACGCTCAAAACCGCATCCCTTGCATCCGCTTCGTTGCGCACCTTGCGTAAAATGAACAACGCATCTTCTAAACTGTCCGCAAGTTCGTTGTAAAGTTGCGTATGTGGCAGATCTTCCGGTTGAAGCCGTTCCGAAGCCTTCTCCCCCATGTTGTAGCGCTCCAGCACCTGCATGAGCGCATCACTTCCGTATGCTCCCACACTTGACAAGCGGCGAATTGCCGAGAGACAGTTTTGCGAGATGTGAGTGAGACTGCTCATGTGGACCTTGATCGCCTGCATGTTTTCACTGCCGGCCGAGGGTAGCTTCGAGAGGGTCTGAAGCTGTGAGTCCATCACGTCCAGCATTTTTCTGAGTTTCGGAGCAATGTGATCCGCTCCTGCTTGGTCCGACACGGAATTGAGCATCGTCACGATCTCCTGGCTCTCTCTCACCAGAAGTTTACAAAGTTCCTCAACGTTCGGATTTTCACCACTCTCTTTTCTCTCCCCCTCATCACCGGGAGTCACCCCACCCGTGTCCTGTGCCAAGGTACTCGGCGCAAGTAGAAAAATTCCTAAAACTGGTACATAGTTCAACCTCATGCCCACCTCGCATTCTATAGGCAAGAATCTGTCTCTGTCAAGAGTTTTTGACACGACCCTAGGGCAAACGCATTAGAAATGCGTTTGCTTATTTACGATTTGCTATTTATTAATAATGTGCGCGTTGCGTAAATTTTTTGAATCATCAACGTGTGCGAGTGAGTTCTCTGGATTCGTCATCATGATGAACGCTTGTTGTCATGATTTTTGATAGGCATCAACAATGATATCAATCAATAAGAGCATTTTCTCTGTTGATGCACTTCTCTCAAATGCGTTTGCCCTGGACACGACTCTGTGCATACAAAGCTAGAATCTTTCAACGCAGACCATACCTCTCCCTCTCTAATTCCTTCTCCCCTATCCAACCTTTCCCTGACTCATTTTCTCTGAACAAAGGAAGTATAGCCTGCAAGACGGCATGGCGTAAGCACAGACCTTTCTATCCAACAATCCGTATTATTCCCAAAATTCCGCTCCGCCTCCCCGCGCTCCGCGCGCGAACATCCAAAATCGTAAATCGTATGTCGTAAATCGTAAATAGGCTCCTCCGGTGCCCCCGGCTCCATTTGGACTTCCCCGAGCGGGAAAAAAGCGTTACAATGAGGTGCATGAAGGAAAGTGATCATGAGTGGATTTGCATCCGTGGAGCGAGGGAACACAACCTGAAAAACATCGACGTAAAGATACCGCTGGGACAGATGACTGTGGTGACGGGACCGAGCGGCAGCGGGAAGAGTTCATTGGCTATCTCCACTCTCTATGCGGAGGGACAAAGGAGGTACGTGGAAACATTTTCGCCCTACGTGCGCCAGTTCATGGATCGTATGGATCGCCCGGCGGTGGAAAGCGTGGACCACGTTCCTCCCGCGATTGCTTTAGGACAGAGAAATTCAATCAAAAATTCTCGCTCCACCGTTGGTACCATGACCGGAATCAACGAGTATCTCAAGATAATCTTTTCGCACCTCGCTGTGGGACATGACGCAGATGGCAAGGAGATCCGCCCTGAAACTCCACGCGGTCTGACAGATCAATACGTGAAGCTCTACGATGGTCAGGAGGTAGCTGTCGGTTTCGCGGTAGAACCCGTCAATGGATTTGAAGAAACGCGCTCAGCTCTCGTAGCCCAAGGCTTTCTGCGTGTCATGGTGAAGGACGAAATTCTCCGCCTGGACGAGGTTAAGGAGAAACAACTGGGGACGAATCCATGGATCGTTGTATCTGATCGTTTGAAAATTTCAAAGAAAAATCGCCATCGTCTCATGGAGGGTATTGAGAACGCTTTCCATCTGGGACAGAATACCGTTTATTTATCGCGCCGCTCAGACGATGGTCATTGGATGAAGCCGGATGAGAGGCATGCTGATTGGTACCCTTTGTTGGAACCCCAACCGGAGCTCTTTAGCGGCAATTCCCCGCTGGGTGCCTGCCCCGCTTGCAAAGGTTACGGTCGCTCGATTACTTATGATTACAGCCGCGGCATTATCCAGGAACTTAGCATCCGCGACGGAGCGCTTAAAATGCTGTCCTCCCCCACGCTTTCCGCTTGTTTTCACGATTTTGAGCGAGTTAACCGTCGTTGCAAAGCGGTGCGTATGGATGTGCCGTGGAATAAGCTCACGAAAAAGGAGCGCGAGTGGGTGCTGTACGGTAATTGCGGTGATATGGATGCATGGCAAGCTGTCGAGCGTGATTTCTGGTACGGCTACAAAGGAATTTTTGAGGACATGGAAAAGCATGCCCACAAACTCACGGTGCGTGTCTTTCTCGCATACTACCGCATTTACAGTGTCTGTCCGGAGTGCAGGGGCGGAAGGTTGCGTCCGGAGGCCCTGGCTTTTACCATCGAGAACTGCACGGTGCCTCAGGTCCAGGATATGCAGATGGGTGACTTGTTACGCTGGCTGGATCACCATGTGATGAAGAAGGCGAGAAAAAATCTCTCCCTGCAGCAGGCTGCCGAGGAATTGCGCAGCAGGGTCTCCTATCTGTGCGAAGTCGGCTTGTCTTACCTGACGGCATCCCGTCTCACCCGCACCCTCTCCGGAGGAGAGATAGAGCGCGTGAGTCTCACGGCATGCTTGGGCGCTTCGCTCACGGAGACGCTTTTCGTGCTAGATGAGCCGACGGTCGGACTTCACCTGCGGGATACGGAGAGATTGGTTTCCGCTATGCGCAGCCTGGTTCATCATGGCAACACGCTCGTTGTAGTGGAACATGATGAAACGGTGATGCGTCAAGCGGACTACATTGTCGATCTTGGTCCCGGAAGCGGCTCCACCGGTGGTGAACTCGTGTTTGCCGGTTCCCCCGAAAAAATAGATCAAGCCCCCCGGTCTCTTACAGGACAGTTCCTCTGTGGAAAACGCGCGCTCCCCGTCCCTGATCGTCGCCGTAAGCCTTCTCAATATATCAGGATACGCGGCGCCGAATGTCATAATTTGCACGGTCTGGACGTGGATATCCCATTGGGCGTTTTCACCTGTCTCACCGGCGTCTCCGGTAGTGGTAAAAGTACTCTTGCCTGTCAAGTGCTCTACGGAAGCGTCCACCCGGATGCCTTGGATGATGAGGAGAAGTTGAAGGTCAGATCAATCAGCGGGTTGAAGCAGGTCAACGATGTGGTGTTGGTGGATCAGGGCCCCATTGTGCGTACCCCGCGAAGTACCCCTGCGCTCTACATGAAGATATTTGACGAGATACGCGGGCTCTACGTGCAGGAACCCATCGCCCAGGCTCGCGGTCTCAAACCCGGCTATTTCTCCTTCAACAGCGGCGAGGGTCGCTGTCCCCGCTGTTCCGGTCTCGGTATGGAAAAGGTGGAGATGCAATTCCTCTCCGACATCTTTGTTCCGTGCTCTCTCTGCCACGGTACTCGCTACACTCAGCAGGCCCTTTCTATTACTCACCGTGGGTTGAATATGGCGCAGTTGCTCGCCATGGATGTGCAAAGCGCCCTTGTTTTCTTCTCCGAGGAGAAAAATGCGCACGCCAACCGCATCCTGCAGGGGCTCCGATTGCTCCGGGAAGTCGGACTCGGACACCTCACTTTGGGGCAGCCTCTCCATTCGCTTTCTGGCGGCGAAAATCAACGACTCAAGCTGGCACGTATCCTGGCCGATTCGATGGCGGCGCAAACCGAAGGCAAGGGAAACCTCCTCATCTTAGATGAACCCAGTACGGGACTCCATTTTTCGGATCTGGAGGTATTGCTGCGTGTCTTCAATCGACTCGTCGAGGAGGGACATTCACTCCTCGTCATCGAGCATAATCCCGACATCATCAAGAGTGCCGATTACATCATCGATCTCGGTCCGGAAGGAGGAAGACATGGCGGAGAGGTGATCGGTTGCGGTACTCCGGAGAAAGTTGCCCGGTGCCCGCGTGGACACACCGGCAAGTACCTGGCTGCTTTGCTCTCCCATCTGCCGGTGGAGCATCTGCGCAAAAAAATCACCTCATCGATTCAGGGAACAAGAAACGTGATGCAACTTCGAGGGGCTCGCCAGCATTACCTCAAAGACATTAACGTCGATATACCGTTGCATGAAATGACCGTGGTTACCGGTCTCTCCGGCAGTGGCAAAAGTACACTCGCTTTCGATATTATCTTTGCGGAAGGGCAAAAGCGTTTCATGGACGTGATGAGCCCCTACGCCCGACAATTTACGGATCAAATGGAGACGCCGGATATAGATTCGTTGACGGGTTTGCCCCCCACGGTTGCTATTGAGCAGAATCGCTCCCGCGGCGGAAGTAAATCGACGGTGGGAACGGTGACGGAAATCTGGCAATTTTTGCGCCTCCTCTACGCCAAGTTAGGAACGCCGCACTGCCCCCACTGCGGCGTGGAGGTTGCTCGCCGTTCCCCCTCCGAAATCTTTTCCGATGTCCGGCAGGCGGTCAAATCTCATCCCAAGTCCCTCCTGATAGCGGCCCCCGTGGTGCGTAATCGCAAGGGTCACTACGCCGACCTGGCACGCTGGGCCGCTAAAAAGAAATACCCCTTCCTCGTGGTGGATGGCAAACTTGTCACGCCGGATGAATTCACCCCGTTGGATCGATACACCAACCACGATGTGGATGTTGTTCTAGCCGAGATTTGTGTGCGGCGCGGCAAGCTATGGATGAACGATGAGTTGTCTGATACCGATGCTCTCCGCGAGTGTTCCGACCGCGCTCTGGAAATGGGTGATGGCTCGTTGCGACTCATCGGCAATCGCTCACTGAGCAAGGCTACCTTGCTGAGTGTGCGCCTCACGTGCCCGCGTTGCGGAGAATCCTTCCCGGAGCCGGAGCCTTCTTCCTTCTCATTCAACTCGCCGCGGGGCTGGTGTCCCACGTGTCTGGGACACGGCTTCGTGCGAGGCAAACACAACGCGCGCAACGGCAAGGACGAGGATTCCCGTACCAGCGAACTTGAAAAAGAACTGCACTACGATCTGGAAATTGAGCAAGCCGTTTCCAAGGGCGATCCTACTTGCACCTGCCCTGTATGCTCAGGTCTCCGTCTCAACCCATTCGCTCTTGGGGTCACTCTTTTTGGAAAAAATATAGCCGAAGTGGGGCAAATGGATGCGGCGAGTGCTCTGCAGACGGTGCGCTCCTGGCGTTTCAAAGGGAGAGACGCCCAAATTGCACGCAATGTGATAGCCGAGATTATGCCCCGCTTGCTCTTCCTCCGGGAAGTCGGTCTGAGCTACCTCTCCATGGATCGCGCCGCCACCACGCTTTCCGGTGGAGAGATCCAGCGCATTCGCCTGGCAGCTCAACTAGGTTCCAATCTCCGCGGAGTCCTCTACGTGTTGGATGAACCCACGATCGGTCTCCACCCGCGTGACAATGAGACGCTTCTCCATACCCTCGATTCTCTCAAAAAACGAGGCAACACTCTCCTTGTCGTGGAACACGATGAGGATACCATTCGCCGCGCAGACCACATCATCGATCTCGGTCCCGGCGCGGGAATTCGCGGGGGAAACATTGTGGTGCAGGGAGATCTGAAGAAGCTGATGAAGGAGCCTCGCTCTTTGACCGGACGCGCCCTTTTGCAGGGCAGGAAATATCCATCCTGTGGTTCATGGCTGCCCCTGGACGATGTCGATTGGCTTGAGGTAAGAGGTTGTTCTTTGCACAACCTGAAGAACGTCACGCTGCGTGTACCGAAAGGACGTTTTACCGTGGTGACCGGACCCTCCGGAGCCGGGAAGACCTCTCTCATCACGGAAACGCTGAGCAGCGCAGTTGCCCATGCCTTGGGCGATCGCGCGGTACAGAAGGTATGGCGGAGCGCCAAGGGTTTGGACGGTTTTCGAGCCGTTTACAAAGTGGATCAAAGTCCACTGGGAAAAACACCGCGTTCCACGCCTGCCACCTACATCGGCATTTTCGATGAAATACGGCGCCTTTTTTCCCTCAGCGCAGATGCCCGCCGTCTCGGTTTTGATGTGGGACGCTTTTCGTTCAATACGTCTGCCGGTTGCTGTCCGGAATGCAAGGGAACCGGTTACGTGCGACGTGAGATGAATTTCCTGCCTCCCTGCATCGTCCCCTGTGAAACCTGTCACGGCGCCCGTTACAACACACGCACTCTGCAGGTACGCTACAACGACAAGAATATAGCCGAAATTCTCAGGATGAACATGGAGCAAGCTGCCGACTTCTTCGCTCGCCTTCCCAAACTCGCCGAACCTCTCCGCCTCCTCTGTGACACGGGACTCGGTTACCTCACTTTGGGGCAGGCGAGCAACACACTCTCCGGTGGTGAGTCTCAACGGATCAAACTCGTGGCCGAGCTCATCAAAGGGCGCCGTGCCTCCATGAACGCTATCCGTTTCGGTCGCTCTCTCCCCCAGGATCTCTACCTGATTGAGGAACCTACCATAGGTCTGCATCCTCACGACGTTTCCCTTCTCGTCCAAGTCTTGCGACGTCTCGTTGAACTTGGCAACACCGTTGTCGTCATCGAGCATAATCTCGAACTGATCGGTGAAGCCGATTATGTGATTGATATGGGACCCGGTGCCGGAGATGCCGGTGGCTCTATCGTCGCCCAGGGAACCGTCCTCCAATTAGCTTCCTCTTCCATCGCTCCCACGGCGCCCTACATCTCCCGCGAGCTCAAGCGTGCCACCGGCGCGGAATTTTCCAAATCGTAAATCAATTCATGGACGATGGACGATGGACAAAGCCCCCGAGGGTTCGGAGGGGGATTGGACAAAAGCACAGCTTTTGCCCGCAGGGCGCTGAGGCAGTGGGGTGCCGAAGCGTCAATGTCGCAAAGCCAGCAAGACGGCTTAGCATAACTCCCGCCGCTTTCTCACAAACGATACGCGTTGCTTAAAAATTCCGCTGCGCTCCCGCTCCGCTCCCACGCGCCTCCAGCGCGCGAATTCCCCACATCGTAAATCGTAAATCGTAAATCGTAAATCGTAAATCGTAAATCGTAAATCGTAAATCTGCCATCTCTAAAAACTCTTCATCGGGAGGAAACGAAGGGGAAAAAGAGAGAGAGGAGGAAGATAAAAAAAGAAAAA
>CANQYL010000052.1 GCA_947628035.1 uncultured Akkermansia sp.
TGTCAGATACTGGATATTTTGCCGACTTTGTGGAATTGCTTTGCGGAGTCATTCCACAAAATTATACGAAGAGCGTGTACATTTTACTGTACATAGCAGCTGTACATAAAAAACACCTACAACCCCACAGAAATCTGAACTCAACATGATTATGAGCTGGATCATTAGACACTACGAGTCCAGCAAACTCCCTCACAATCGATCGTGTAGGAGTTTGTTTTCTTCATGCGAGGACCCTGTCCGTTTTTGTATCGTCTTGACGGGGAAGGGCCGAGTGCGGTAGCATGTAACAGAGTGAAACAGGAACGAGAAAAGGAGGAACGGATTTATGCGGCGATAGACTTAAAGTCCTTCTATGCGTCAGTGGAGTGCGTCGAGAGGGGATTAGATCCGATGTGCACGAATCTCGTGGTGGCGGACGCAGGACGGACAGAGAAGACGATTTGTCTCGCCGTGACGCCGACGCTCAAAGCGTATGGGATCTCCGGGAGACCCCGGTTGTTTGAGGTGATCCGGGCAGTGGAGAACATCAATCGAGAGAGAAGCCGTAAGATCCACGGAAAATTTCGCAACAGCAGCATCGATGCACGAGAACTGGAACTTCATCCGGAATACGCTTTGGAGTTCATCACCGCGCCACCGCGTATGGCTCTCTACATCGACTACAGCGCGCGCATCCAAGGCGTCTACTTGAGGTACATAGCGCCGAAGGACATCTACGTGTACTCCGTGGACGAAGTCTTTATTGATCTCACCTCCTATCTGTCGCTCTACGGAATGAGCGCCGGTGCGCTCGTCAAGCAACTCATCCGCGAGATACTGGAGACTACGGGCATCACCGCGACGGCGGGTATGGGCACCAACCTCTACCTAGCCAAGGTAGCTATGGACATCGGAGCCAAACACATCGAACCCGATGCTGAGGGGATGCGTATTGCCGAGCTGGATGAAATGAGCTACAGGAAACAACTCTGGTGTCACACACCTCTCACAGACTTCTGGCGCGTGGGACGCGGTACAGCAACCCGCCTGGAAAATCACGGGATGCGCACCATGGGAGATGTGGCGCGGCGTTCCATTACGCATGAAGAGACCTTGTATCAACTTTTCGGCGTGAACGCGGAATTACTCATCGACCATGCCTGGGGGAGAGAACCCTGCACCATCGCGGATATCAAGGCTTATCAACCCCGGCATCACTGTCTGAGCTCAGGACAGGTCCTCCCCGTCCCATACAGTGCAGCGAAAGGGCGACTGATCGCACGTGAGATGGCGGACGCTCTCGCGCTGGAACTCACGGAAAAGAGGTTGGTGGCGGAGAGTGTCTCTCTGACGGTAAACTACGAGGCGTATCGGAAGGATGAGTTGGAGCGAAATGGACCTGAGGATTTGCATAGAGATCGGTATGGGCGCACCGCTCCGAAGCCCGCTCATGGCTCACGTTCTCTGCACACCTACACGGCATCTTCCCAATCTATCATTGAGGGGGTGGACAGCATCTACACAACGGAGGTTGATCCACGATTCAAGGTACGACGCCTAACCGTGTCTGTCAACAACGTGCTGCCGGAACATGAAGCCCCCGCCCGTCTTGTGCAGGGAGAACTCTTTACAGACGCCGGGAAAAGCATCTTCCCGAATGAAAAAGAGCTCGCCCGAGAACGCCGAATTCAACAGACGGTGCTGGGTATCAAGAAACGCTTCGGCAAAAATGCCATCCTGAAAGGAATGAACCTGAAAGAGGGTTCTACGGCACGACAACGTCATACGCAAATTGGAGGGCATCAAGCATGAAAACACAAGCGGAAAAAATATACGCCGACATCCTTTATCTCTCTCCACCTCCCTCTCGGAAGCATCCTCCCATGAGTATGCATGACAGAGCTGCGCAGTTCTCTTGCTTTGCCGCACTGAATACTCACGAGGAAGCCATTCGCGATGCAACAGTCCAGGCGGAAATTTCTGTGAACAACCGCACGGTTATCCTGAATGACGGAGGAGAAATTTAGAAATAGCGGTTGTTTATCCTTGCAAGGTCAATTTTAATCTGTTAGCCTAGGGCGAAGTTGAGCTATGCTGGAAGCACGGAATATATGTCTGGAAGTCGAGAATGGGGACAGGTCGTTATTTCTGCTTAACGACGTCAATTTCTGCATACCCCGTGGGCATTTCATGGCCATCGTGGGGCCCTCCGGCTGCGGAAAAACAACGTTGCTCAAAACGATAGCCGGCATCAAGACTGCCACGGAGGGAACTTTTATCTGGGAAGGGCGAGACCTCTCCGAGGAAGGAGACTTCGAGCCACACGAAATAGGCTACGTTCCCCAATTTAGTATAGCCTACGAGGAACTCACCGTCGATGAAAGCATCGAGAGCGCGGCACGTCTGCGAGTCTGCGGTGATGAGGATGAAATCAATGACCTCATCGACAGTGTGCTGGAGGAGACAGGGATGACGGATATCGCGGATCGGCCGGTAAAACTCCTTTCCGGTGGTCAGAAAAGGCGTCTGGCGCTAGCGATGGAACTAGTAAGCAGTCCGCGCATTCTCTTATGCGACGAGGTGACGAGCGGACTCGATCCTCGTTCAGAACGAGAAATCGTGCAACTTCTGCATGACTTGAGTCGCAAGGATGGGCGTATCGTCATCTCCGTGACTCACAGTTTGGCACAGATGGAACTCTATGACAGCGTCATGGTGATGGTACGAGGGAACCTTGCTTATCACGGTACTCCGCATGCCATGAGTCATTACTTTGGCGTCGACGATTTTGAGGAAGTCTATCCCCAACTCGCCCGAAGAAAACCTGAGGAATGGAGCATAAGCTGGCTCAAGCACCGAGTGTCCTATTACCAGAGACTTGAAGCCGAACACGTCGATAAGTACCGCCGCCTCGGGCTGCAACCGCCGCCCCCTCACGAAGATGAGGAAGACGAAGTACCCACACCGGGATTTTTTACTCAGGTTGTGCAATTGCTCAAGAGACGCTTCATGATATTGTTGAGGGATCGCACCCAGCTCATGCTACAGATTGCCATGATCGTGGTGTTCCCCGTCCTGGTTGCACTCTTTTCGAGTAAGGGACAGGATCAGTTGCTCGTCCTCACGGACACGAGCAGTTCGGATATAGCCGCCGAGATTCAAGCGCAACAGGAACAGGCTGAGATACGCGCCCGTGTCGGCTCCGCTGTCTCCGGCATCATCATGTTCGAGGTGATTCTTCTGGGACTCATGGGCTCCAACAACGCGTCCCGTGAGATAGCCGGGGAACGACTCATCATGGAAAAAGAGAAGTTTGCCGGTATGCGGGTGGGAGCCTACGTGACGTCAAAGGTTGCCTTCCTCAGTATTCTCGTGTTTCTGCAGAGCGTTTGGATGTATGCCTTTGTTCAATTTTTCTGGGAATTCCGAGGTGATGCGATGAATCACCTCAGCTTTCTTCTCTTGGCGAACGCTGCCATGACAAGCATCTGTCTCGGCATCTCATCCAACTGCAAAACGGCGGATCAGGCTTCCCTGCTCAGTATCTATCTCGTTGGCTTCCAACTCCCGCTCTCCGGTGCGGTGCTCGCCCTGCCCGACATGGTCGAGGCCTTCACCCAGCCTTTCATCTCGGCATACTGGGCGTGGAGCGGAAGCATTGAAGGCGGACTGAACGGCGATGTACTCAAAGCTGTTAAGAGTATCGTTCAGACGAATTTTTCACCGAGCATCCTGTGTAGTGCCGTGCTATGGATGCACGTGGCAGCAGGAGTGGTATTGACTTGGTGGGGAGCGAGAAAAGCGCGCTGGGATTAACCCGCAGACGAATATCAACCAGGAAAATCAAAGAGAAGAGCAATCATGGCAGCGAGAAGAGTTCGAAAAGGAAGCAAACGGCGAGGAAAGACAAACCTCACCCCCGTTTTTATCGGGGTAGGGGTCATTCTCGTATTGGCATTAATCATGAGTTCCGGCATATTGAAGAGAGGAGGCAGCGCTCGAGACGCCGAGCCCACACCGAACTTCCGGATAGCTGATTACCGCCGGGACGGCTCTCGCTTTGCCTCTTCCGGCAACTCTTACGTCTTTGAAGGCAGAATCGAAAGTATCGAGACGATAGGGAGCAATCGCATCATCTCCATATCTCTGCCGGATCATCAAAACACCCAGGAACGACTTCCTCTCCTCGTCCCCGGCAATGCGCACCTAAGAGTCAACCTCACGCGAGGAGATCGCTTTCTCTTTGAAACCACCTGCACCACCGGAAAAACCGATGAAGGGAAACAGGTGAAGGGGGTCTTGGTAGTCAAAAACGTACAAACACGATAATGAAAGGTTCTTTTCTGTTACCCCTGGTTTTGGCTCTGCTCTCCGGTTACTCATCCGCTCAGATGCCCAGCGAAAGCTCCCCCGCTCCCACCGGTTTTGATGCATCCGGTAGCTCTGTCAAACCCCAGCAGCAGGATCCTGCCCATCAGGGCGAGACTCCCAATCCCCAGCTCTTCGGTATGGAGCTTCCCTTGTTGGACCCTTCTACCGACACCGTAAAATATAACGGCGGACTGTTCGACGTGGGCAACAATGCAGCCGTCCGCGCTCGCTTTGAGAAGTACCTTCAACAGGTTCCGGATGACAGTACGGAGGCTAAACGCTATCAAGCGCTCATCAAAAGTATCCTCAAAGAAACCCAAAAGGCAGGGCGTGACAAGAATTATGCTGTCGGCGGAGCTGTGCTGATCCGTGTCGGAATGGCTCTTTATAAGGCGGATAAGTACCCCGGGGACGGGGGACAATCCGGTACTCTGGCAAGCGCCATTGTCAGCGCTCTCGACTCCCAGCGACAAATGCTCCAGCGGATCCGCGAGAATCAGGAAATGGAGAAGGAAATGCGGAAGCTCCTCACAGAGGCGGATCACTGGCAGAATGAAAATAACAGACGACCCAGTGGCGGGAACAGCAAGGATGGAAAAGGAGGAAAAAGCGTGGGACCAGGGAGCAACCTGCTGCGCATCGCGCGTAACGTCAAGCAGAGCGCCAAGCTCGAAGGAAGTCAGGCGGCAAATGAAGCGGCGAACCAGGCCGCCGTCATGAGTTCCAAAATCAACTACCAATCGGTGCTGGTCAGTATGCTCATGGCACGTCGCTTTGATCACGTCGTCATTGGCGCCCGCACCTACCGTCATGTCTTCCGCGAGGGCGATACAAAACTCGACCTCAACGAGGATTCCAAGGCCTACCAACTTTTCTCCGGCGGCATCGGTTTGCCCCCGACGATCAACACCTTGGACACCCTCGCCAGCAATGCCCGTCGGGACGTGGATCAGGCTATCCAATCCGTTCATGGGATGCTGGCGCGTAACAAACTGGGAGAGGCCACCCAGGGGCTAATCCAGGCCGTAGCCATCGGGGAATTCATGCAAAGTGTGACAACGTTTCCGGTGGAAGCCAGACAACGCATAGCGAGGTACTGGACCCTTCGCAAACGGGCTCTTACGGCGCTGAATGCGCGTGATTATGCGACGGTGGAGGAGGTGGCAGCCAAGATGAAGGAAATGGATGTTGATTTTGATGATTCGATGCTCCTTTCGTACACAACCGGGAAAAAGCGCCAGAGTGACCTCGCCATACGCAACGCTCGAAAAGCCCTTCAAGCCGGCAACGAAGAAGAATTCAACAAGTACATTCAGGAAGCGGGCATCATCTGGCCACGCAATCCGAATCTGGATAAGGGAGCCGAAATGATCGCCAAATATGATGAGGGCGACAGTATCAAGGAAGAATTCCAAAATCTTTACAAGGGCGGAGAATTCCGCAAAATTGCCCGAGAGAGAGAACGCTTCAAGATCGTTGCCATTGACCCGGAACTTGCCAAGCAATATGAAGAATCCATCACCTTCGTGATGAAGATGGATGGCATGCTTCAACAGATCAAATCCGTCGCCGATCAGGATACATCCATGGGACCGTGCATGGCGTACGAGAAAATGATTGAGTGGCAGAAGGAAGATCCCCGTTACGCAGACGACAAGGAAATGATGCTCGCGCAAAAAGATTTTGAGTCCCGTGCTCATGATTTCGTACAAGCTCTCCGAGATGCGGACATCTGTGAACAAAGGGCTGAATATGGATCAGCTCTCTCCTGCTATTACAGAGCGCAGTGCATCTACCCGCAGTCTGAGCTGGCCAAACAGGGAGCCAAACGCATGATGGACGTCATCGTGAGCGCCACTTACGAATGAGTCTTCTCTTCCCGGTAACCACTCGTTTCGCTCCCACACCCAGCGGAGCCTTACACGTGGGACACGTCTTGGCAGCCTTCACAGCGAGGCGTCTTGCAGACGCTCACGGCGGACGCTGCCTGCTACGAATTGAGGACATTGATTCTCGCGCTCGCGATGTGCGCTGGGTGAATCAATTGATGGAGGATCTGGATTGGCTCGGCATTCGCTTTGATGGCGAGGTCATGGTGCAGAGTCGACGGTTTGGTGTGTATGCAACGGCTCTCCGTGAACTGCATGACAAGGAACTGCTCTATCCGTGTTTTTGCTCGCGTTCCATGCGACGCCACGAGGAGGAGTCTATCTCCCGAGCCCCTCACACACCTCCGTCCAAGCGTCCCCATCGTCCCGACCGTTGCCGTTCCCTTCCGGCCGACGAGGTAGAGCAACGTTTAGCTGCCGGGGAAGCTCATTCCTGGCGCATCGATATGCAGCGGGTGCAGGACAGTATAGGCTGCCCCACTTGGGAGGATCTCTGCGCCGGGGTCCAACGCTGCATCCCATCTGATTGTGAAGATGTCATCCTGTCCCGCAAAGACACTCCCACGAGTTATCACTTGGCCGTGGTTGTTGATGATGCCCAGCAGGGTGTCAATCTTGTCACACGTGGAAGGGATCTCATGGAGAGCACTCCCATCCATCGTGCCTTGCAGGCAATACTCGGTTTGCCTACCCCTGTGTATGCCCACCATCCCCTGCTCCGGGACAGCAACGGAGTACGCCTTGCCAAACGGGATCAAGCCACTTCCATCGCGTCGTTCCGAGAGGCCGGCTACTCCCCGGCGCAAATTCTTTCAAGCATCCGCGCCGCGGTATCCAATGGAGGCATCTGGAAGGGAAATTAGCCCCGATAGAGAGCCTTCCTGTGTTGCCAGACAGCAAATGCCAGACAAACAACGTTTGGCAACCATAAAATGATGTAAGGAGCAGAGCCTGGGATCTTACGGGACAATTCGCAAAAGACGAGAGCTATGAAATAAACGGCTGCTACCATAATTCCAAGCGCAAATCCCGCAGTTGTGTCTCTTCGACGAGCCGTTATGGCCAAGGGAACCCCGATGAGAGAGAACACAATGCATGCCATTGAAAAGGAGGCACGCTGCACCCCCTCCGTACGAAAAGCAAGTTCATTGTTACGCGGCATTTCACTTACTCTCGCTGTGACCTCACGCACTGCATCCGCCGTTAGCAACTTGGCACAAGGAAACATAGGCGTATCTGCTGCAGCGCGGGCATACCTGTGCAGACGATGCGGCTCCAAGTGGCGCACTCGTTCAAAATGAGAGAGAGTTTCGGCAATTTCCTCATTCGTATAGCGATTCGGCTTCACCTTTCTGCGGTTCTTGAGCGGCACATGGATACGCAAGGGCATTTGTTTGATAAGGGGCATGTTTGTCGTTCCATCCGCAGAGTGGTGTTCAATGGTCGCGTCATGCAAGGTAAGGTAAAGCAACCGCTCCCGCACGTCAAATGCACCGATGTCGGCGGAGCGGGCATGGGTTGCCCCCATGACCTCTGAGAATTGCGCATTCCCGCCCTCCTGCAACGGGTAGATATGCAATCCATATAGGGTATCGCCTTCCCTCTTTTCGATGTAGAGGCAGACGCGATCCAATTTAGTCATACCTCGCCCGGATTGCAAGAGATTGCGAGGATTGTCCATGGCTGCTCTCATGGCGAGTTCGCTCATGGCATTCTTACCGCGTGGAGCCACTTCGATGTTGATGTAATAACACAGAGCTGAAAGCATGACAGCCATCACGATGGCAGGCGCACTCAATCGCCACAAACTTAGCCCCGCCATACGCATCGACGTCAGTTCATTATCAGCGGCCAATCGTCCATACACCAGTAAAACAGCTGTCAAAAATCCCCACGGTACTGAAAATGTCAGAGAAAACGGGATGACCTGAAGAATAAAGTCGACCACGATACTGGGAGGAGCCCCGCTCTCCACCAGAAGGGCATGCAGCTCCTTAAAGAGCTGCCCAAGCAACATCAGCAACGTAAGAGAAAGCACCCCCAAAAAAGTCACCACTGCCAACTGGCGGAATATGTAGAGATCCAGCGTCCTCATCTCCCTGTTATGTTACCACAGGGAAAGTCATTTTGCCAATGCAAAAAACCGGGGCACCCGCATTAGAAAATGCGGGTGCCTATTTACGAATTACGATTTACGATGGACGATTTGTTGATAATGTGCGCGTTGCGCAATTTTTATAGATCATCAACGTGTGCGGGTAAGTTCTCTGGATCCGTCATCATGATGATCGCTGATTATCACGATTTTTGATGCCTATCAACGATGATATCAATCAATAAGAGCATTCTCTCCGTTGATGCACTTCTCTCAAATGCGTTTGCCTATTGACGATTTTCGATGGACGGAATCATGGACGATGAACGATGGATGATGTTGAAAATTAGCGCGCTACGCGCGGGATATGCGAAGCGAGAGCGGAGGTAGAAGGAGAAGCACGGGTCGTTTCTGGATAGAAAGCGGCACCTATTTATGATTTACAATGCTCACGAGGTCTCGGAGTGGGATTGGACAAAAGCGCAGCTTTTGCCCTTACCGTCCGTTTCACGAGCGCTCTACACGGGGTCGTCGACAGCTTTGCTGAATCGTCAATTGGTTTGCCTTTATGTCGACCTTGCTTTCGTCGTCTATGAAACGTATGGAAGAGGGATCGAATGACTTCGGAGGAAATTGATGGGGACAAATGTGGCGCGTCTTCTGATTGTGCGACAAAAAAAGATTGAAAAATCACACAAAACCTGCTAAAAGAGGACACAGCTCAACCGTCCTCTCAAGTATTTTCATGAAGCATGTACCCCAAAGAGGTTTAGCCGCCTTTACGCTTATTGAATTGCTGGTGGTTATCACCATCATCGGCATCATGATGTCCTTGGCTTCCACCGTACTGCGAGACACCGGCACGGGTCGCACCCTTGACTCCGGGATTGATATGCTCACCAATATGGTCCAAGAAGCCCGCGCCACCGCCATCGGGAATGACACCTACACCCGACTCGTTATCGTCGATGACCCCAAGGACACATCACAAGATACCCGCCACCTACGTTTCATGGTTGTCCAGATGCTGCGGCGACACACTAAAGATGCCGGGAATTACGATGCCTCTTCTGTGGCGACCCAGGGGGAATGGGTGTCGACCTCAGCGGGTGCGCTTCTCCCGGCCGGCATATTCTTTTCCCCGACCTACAGCCGACCGTTGGGCTGGGCGGAGGGTTCCGGCGGGCGCATCGGCACGGCTGTTACGCGCATAGGCAAATCTCAGAAGGCTCGGGTTTTCTATTTTGAATTTGATGAAAAGGGACGATTTGTCGCCCCCGGTTCAAGTCCGGCGTCCCCGACCGCCCCGCAACGACTTGTCCTCATCAATGCGAGAGCCGGAAACTCCCGTAATTCCTTGGATGGAATTATTCCTCTCCAAACAGATTCCGCGCGCCGTCCGATCGGCGTCAAGGGAATCGTGATCTGGCCCACCGGCTACACTTCTCCCATGCGCACTCGCGAACAGATTTTCCATGATTAACCCCGCAACACTTTTCCTTCCATGATCCATCATCGACAGATACCTCGCCGCGGCTTCACCCTCATGGAAACTCTGCTTGCCGTTGCGCTCATCGGTATGCTCATTTCTATCTTCCTCACGGTCTTCGTCCCCTCCCGAACACTTGTCCAGCAAGCTCTCACCAAACAGGAATCCGACCGCGTCATCAGCGTCCTGCGCTCCGAACTCAGCACCGTTCGGGACAGCGAACGAGCCAAGGACTCCCGCAGCGTTGGACCCGGACAATACTCCTCCCCATTTGACAAAGGGTTTTACTGGCTACTTGGCTCACGTGCTCCGCGTACCTCCGTTGTTGTTTTTTCGTACAGGGCTGACACCTCCTCCTCTCCCAGACGGGATGGCACCTACCCGCCCATTCCCTACAACAGGAGTCGTCCCGGTGGAGATACGCAACTCATATCTATTGCCTGTCCGATGGATGACAGCATCCACAAGGACGACATACGCCACGCAGTGGGTCCGGTCTTTCTCGTGAAACTCACCCAAATTGAACAGGATGGCACGGGCAGCTACCGCCTTGCAAAATCGCCCGGGACAATCAAAGGTTCCTCTTCTCCCGACAAATATTTTTCTGAGGAAGGAGTTGATTCTCCCTGGGGTGGGGCCATTTTCTGTCGGGCCGATTTTTTCCTCATGACCCCCCCGAATCCGGATCGGTACAAGAAACGACCCTGGTCCCGCGTGGGGAAGCCCATTTTCTCTACCAACATCTCCTTCCGACGCTGATCTCCAACCATGAACATTCTTTCAAAAAGCACAGCGCCCCTGCGACGAGCATTCACCTTGGTTGAGCTCATCACGGCCATGGCGATCACCTCCATTTTGGTGATCCTCATCATGCAGCTTACCAACCAGGGAATTTCCCTCTGGAAAGCCATCCAAGAAGACACCAGCACATCTGCCGGTGCAAGACTTGCTCTCCAATCCATCGGACGTGACCTTGAATCCATTCAATTGCGCAGTACAACGGACAACACCCAGTGGCTTTATGCCGAGGTTGATTCAGCCATTCGCGGTGTGCCGCGTGGTCTCTCCATTCCAAAGTCGGCGCGCTGCATTTTCTACGCTTGTGTACCTGACCGCAATCCGGGAGTGAGCAGTTCCTCCTCCCTGCGCAACAGCTACCGCAACCTCCTCTCCTCATCACCTGACACACAAGGCGATGTAAGCGCAGTGAGCTATCGTCTCAAATTCCGAGATCACATTCTCAACCTGCCCAGCCGCAAGGGAGATACGCAATCCTTCCCCCTCTTTTCCCTCTATCGGAATATCGTGTCCCCGCGCGATACGTTCGACCAGATGCTCGGCACAGATAATCTTGAAGGCACCTACAATCAATTTGTCGGCGCGGAGGATAAAGCCTTTCTCTGCGAGAACATCGTGGAACTCAATGTGATCCTCAATGTAGAATACGCCGACGAAAACACCTCGGGCAACTCGGAGCAACCACAATACCGCCATGAGAGTGTACCTATCCTTTCTAGCTCAGCCGGAAAAAGCAAGCGCCGGTTTTACCTTTACGGCATGAAGGCAGAAACTGAGGGTCACCGTATGGAAAATGCTCGCGTCCTCTCCGCTGAGATTTCTATCACGGTTCTCACAGAGGCCGGTGTTGCTCTCATTGAGCAGGTTCGCCTGGGACAGCGAAGACCCCCCAAACTTGAGGAATTTTTCTCCCGCTACACGCGTTCCTATTCGCAATCCGTCCCCATGCCTCTGCCGCTTTGATCTCCCACTCCGCCCAGGAAACGGACACGTCTCTCGGCTCTCTGACTCTGCCGCATATCACTCTCTGGTTGGATCCGTTTCCTCGCTCCGGCTATGAGAATATGGCCGCTGATGAGCTCCTCTCTCGCAGGAGTGGGGCTTGGCTGCGCGTTTACAGCTGGGCACAGCCCTCCGTTAGCTACGGATATTTCGATACGGCTGCCTGCGCTCGGAGCATTTTTCCGGGGGCCGATGCCTACATACGCCGATGGACGGGCGGCGGCATCGTGGATCACCGCCATGGGGTCACCTACACCATCACCCTGCCCGCCCGCAGCGACGGTTCTCCCTATCCTCCATCAGCCCTTCTCTACGAGTGGATCCATGGCGCCTTGGCGCGGGCTCTCCAATCCAGCGGCGTCGAATGCACCTTGCTCAAAGAGGATGCCCCTGATGGCGGTCGGGCTTGCTGGGCCAGTCCCGTAGCGAGCGATATCGTGGACACGCGAGGTCGGAAATTGGCAGGAGCCGGACAGAGGCGTTACCGTGGCGCCGTGCTGCACCAGGGGCTCATCCAGGAATGTGAACCAAGTGAAGGTTGGCCGCATCGTTTGGCTGAGTTGCTGGCGGACGCGGTGACGGTCATTTCCGATGCTCAACCGTGGGAGGGATTCGACACAGAACTTGCCGCCCTGTGTCGCGAGAAGTACCTGGCTCCCACATGGGAGGATGAAACCCACGGACGACGAAAAATTTCCCGATGAGCAAGGAAGCTTCAGGAACATGGCGCATCAATGTTGCCGCGATTATAAGGGATGCCGCCGGTCATATCCTCCTCGGTCGAAAGTCCCTCCGAAGTCGATATTTGCATTTTCCTCAAGGCGGAGTTAAGCAAGGCGAATCTCTGCAACAAGCTGTCCTCCGTGAAATTCACGAGGAGGTCGGCATTCCCCCCGAATCCTGCACCATTTTGGCGGAATTCCCCGGTCTGCGCTATACCTACAGAAAGAAAAACAAAAAAAGCAAATTCTGGCTAGGGCAACAACAAACCTATTTTCTCATCTCGGTTCCCGGCTGCACGCCTGCTGTCAATTGTTCTGCAAGCTCTGAATTCTGCGCCGCCCTCTGGCAATCTCAGGAGCAATTCAGCATTGAGCAAATCGTACCGTTCAAACGCACTGCCGTCGCACGTGCCATGGCTCATTTCTTTCCATCCGAGAGCCCTTCACCTCCCCCCGTTGATTCCCTCACACCCCAGTCCCTCTACCTCTTTCGTCCGGGAGGCAGCAACGCTCATTCACTCTCCGGAGCAGTTCCTCTCTTTGCCGGCGGAAAAGATGAGGCTCGCCTGCATTTATCTTCTCTGCCCCTTCTCCGTCCCTCGTCCCGGCTGCGTCTGCTCGTCATCCTCGTCGGGCTAGAGTCCACCGGTCTTCGCAAAGCTATCCGCAGCATAGCGTGCCATACAGCGGAGCCCGCGAGCCTGCACGTCTGTGCGGCATGGGAACGTTACGAGCTTTGCCCGCGGGCAACTTACCCCTTGCAAGGAGAGCTAGCCGTACTCTCAACCGGAGAGCACGCACGGCTGCTCAGAGAGGCTCTACGTGCCGATGATGAGGATCAGTCGGAACGAGCACAGCAAATCACCTCCTTGGAGGAGTCCCTGCAGAGTCAGGGGGTCAATCTTCTGAAAATCGCTCTCCAAGTCTCTGAAAAAACGCAGCTCCGTCGGCTGAGTGAAAAAGATAAGAAAACGCCTCTCCTCCCGTGGGTTCGACAACAACGCATCTTTCATAATTTTCTCTGTGCCACTTCTTCGACCGCACACCCTTGGTACCTCATCCCCACAGAACACGGCTGGTACAGAGATTACCTCATCGTCTCGCTCATCCGTCATTTCCTGGCGACAGGAAACGACTGACGATTCGAAAAATTTGCGCAACGCGCACATTATTAATAAATCGTAATTCGTCCATCGTAAATAACAAACGCATTTCCTAATGCGTTTGCTCCGGTTGCTCTGACGGTTTCGAAAGGATCATCAAGGCTCGCGCGGTACGCACATCATCCGATATGGTCGAGACGGAATACAATTTATTTACTCTCTCTGCCAACCTCTCGCAGACTTCCGCTACCTTCTCTCTCGAGCTTCCCAGTGCCTCTACGATCGGCAAATGACCCAACCTCACGGCCTGCGCCAAACGAGGGAAATGAATCGAATTCACGGCGCCGCAGTACGGCATTTTCTCTGAAGCTGATGAAAGCATGTGCGCGTTCAGACTTCCTGCGTTCCCGAGCACAAAATACTGGTTGTTCACCGCTATCCGCGGCAAACTTTCTACTTGAGCAAAGGGAAGAGCAAGCGCATAACTCACGGCGGCATTGCCGAGTTCCTGCTTCTCGATCGGTAAGGCTTGCAGCAGCACGGGCGGCACCCCCATCTTGCCTGCCGCGCTCCCTGCAGCATCCACCAACTGCTGCCACCCCTCGCTCAGGGCTTTCCGATCCTTCACGGCCGCACCAAACGCCCATAAGCTTCCTGTAGCCGATGACGCCCCTTCATCCGCCGGATGGCACAACAACACGGCGAATGGCGCCGCCATCCCGCTCCCAATGGTGTGAATAGCCTTCCCGACAGCTTTAATCTCGTTCCGGAAGAGCCGAGCATAACGCAGATAGGCGTCAACGGATCCCCGTTCCGCGTCCTGCAGACTCAGCACGATTCCCTCGCCCACTTGGAGCAATGCCTGACTCATCCTGTCCCAAAAATCCGCATATTGCGGTACGTGTGGCACGTTAAAGGCTGTGCTTTCCATGTAAAAAATGGTCTCTCTCGCCTCAGCTTGATCAACTAACCTCAACTCTCCCGGTTCAAACTTCATCCCCTGCGCATCCGACACCGTCTCGACGCACACCTCGTTCTCCTGTTGCCACACCTGCATCGTGAGAGGAGTCTTCAGCACGTTGAGACATGACGGTCGGGAGTAGAGCCATGCAAGCTGATCCGCCGCATCGTTAAAAATCTGCTGTTGCTGCGGATTTTTCGCTCCGATGGCACGCAATGAGTTGACGACAGCCTGCGCTGTCGAGTACGAATTTTCATCACCTACGGTGCGCATGGTACGGTTGAAAGCCGTGCTGCACCACACCGTGGCGAGAGCGCTCCCCACGTGCGCGTCCGCGCCATTCAACTTCGGTGAGTAGAGCATGGAGAATGCCGCTGCCGGCGGAAGAACGATGTCTCCCGGTTCCTCACAAAGGATCACGAGCGCAGCTCTTCCTCGATTGCGCGTGAGGAGGTAGATCTCCTGCTGGCTCAGTGCGCGTCGCACTTCCGCTTCCTCCGGCGCCCGGCATCGCATCAACTCCATCGCCTTCAGCCGGCTCATGCGCACACCCGCATACCCTCCGTGCTCCACATATTGAATGCCGCAGTCCCGTGCCGCCGCCTCCCTCAACGTATCCAACAGCACACGGTGACACTCCGCAAAATCTTTTTCTCTCCCGTCCTTAGCCGTCAATGCCCAGTACACCGGAGCCGGATGGAATCTTTCCAATGCCGCCAGCAAGCCGATACGGTCCTGCTCGCGTTGACGGGCAAATTCGGTACGAATGCACTCAACATATTCAGGACGTGCTTTTGCACTCCATTCTTCCTCACAGATCCGCATCATTTCCAGACGACTGCTGTAGCTCATCAGGGGAATGGCTTCCCTCAAGGCCTCCGCACTCCCTTTTCCCATGACAATTGCCGCATCCCGTATGCTGCTCAGGTTTGCTCTCAGGGTTTCATCGACCTCCTTCCCGCAAATGTCCATGAGTCCGAGTAGAGCCTCCCCGGGTTCTGCTACCGCCGCCACCATGTCCGCCTCCGCCGGCAAGACGGCGAGCGCCGGGAAGCTCTGAGCTCTTTTTTGCGGCTGCATAGCAACGGGCTGACTCGTTGCACACAGGTTGTTGAATATCTCCTGTGGGGAACCGTCCGCCAGCAATTCACTCACCCCCAGGATGACTCCGAATACGACCCAGATTCTGGAACTCTTTTTCATCATACCCCATTCTATACCTCTCCCTTTTCCCTCGTGCAAGAAATATAGAAAACCGCTACGGAAAGGCATTCCGCAGCGGCTTCTTTTTTACTTTCTGAAAATTAAAAACTTACGCCTTAACGTACTCCTCAATCGCAGCCGCTATACGGGCAGAAACAGCTTCCGGCTCGCCCTCCTCCGTCACGTCGATCTGCACCACCTTGCCTTGGGCACGATAATGGTCCACCACCGGCAGAGTAAGTGTCTCATAATCCTTACGGCGCTTTGCAAATGCCTCAGGATTGTCGTCCGTACGCACGATCATCGGAGCGCCGCACTTCGGACAGAGCTCTTCACCGTTGCGTGTCGTCTCCCCACACTTCGGACACGCCTTGCGACGCAACATACGAGCCTCAATCAACTCTGCTGATACGTTCAGATAGACCACGATGTCAACCGCGAGACCCAACTTGGAGAGTTCTGCATCCAACGTCTGAGCCTGAGCCACCGTGCGGGGATACCCATCCAACAAGCATCCGCTCTCCTTGTTGTTGATCAGCCACTGCGCCACGATGCCGTTCACCACCTCATCCGGCACAAACATGGCAGCATCCATATACTTCTTTGCCTCCAGACCGAGGGGAGATCCGGCCGCAACTTCCGCGCGCAGGAGGGCTCCCGTGCTCAGAGGCTTGAGGTCGTAGGTTGTTGAAAGGAAGGAAGACTGTGTGCCCTTGCCGGACGCGGGGGCTCCCACCAGGATAAATCTCTTTAAGGACTTCATAGCGATGATGCGTTCTTACTAACGCGCTCCTATTATGCCCTCTCAACCCCGCCTTGGCAAGCCAATTTCCCCAAAGCCGGAGCAAACGCATTAGGAAATGCGTTTGCCTATTTACGATTTACGATTTACGATGTTGCAAAGCTTTCAGGACGGCATGGCGTAACTCCGAAAGCTTTCCTCGTAACACTCGTCCGTGATTTTACCCACCACCAATGCTTGCGCATTGCATAGCCCGCGCGTAGCGCGCGAATTTTCCAAATCGTAAATCGTAATTCTGCCATCTCTAAAAACTCTTCATCGGGAGGAAACGAAGGGGAAAGAGAGAGAGGAGGAAGATATAAAAAAAGAAAGAATGATGCAATAAAGTATTGAAAATAAAGTATCTTATGATATAATTTCCGCGTGAGAACCAACGGCATATTTGACGAAGATAG
>CANQYL010000053.1 GCA_947628035.1 uncultured Akkermansia sp.
TCTTTTTTTATATCTTCCTCCTCTCTCTCTTTTTCCCCTTCGTTTCCTCCCGATGAAGAGTTTTTAGAGATGGCAGAATACTCTGTATCCGTTAATTATCCAAAAATTTGCGCAATGCGCACGTTATCAATAAATCGTATATCGTAATTCGTAAATAGCGCATCCGGCGCCCGAGGTGCCGCGCTTATCCCATGTGTCGCACGTTGTTCAGGAACACGGCAGCTGACCTATGGGTAAAAAAAACCCGGCGCACGAACCGAAGCTGGTGCGCCGGGGAAAGAACTGGATGGGGTGATGAGTTACATCATGCCGCCCATGCCTCCCATACCGCCCACGTCGCCACCGCCACCACCATGACCGCAGGAGCACTTCTTCTCCGGCAACTCAGTGATGAGGCATTCGGTGGCAAGCATGAGGCCTGCGATAGAAGCCGCATTCTGCAGAGCGGTGCGAGCCACTTTCGTGGGATCCACCACGCCGCTGGTGAGCAGATCCTCATAAGCATCCGTCACCACGTTGTAACCCTGATTCGGGGACTTGAGCCCCTTCACCTTCTCAACGATGAGGGCAGCCTCACGACCGGCGTTCTCAACGAGCTGGCGCAGCGGAGATTCCACGGCACGGTAAACAATGTCCGCCCCGGTCTTCTCATCACCGCTCAACTTGAGCTTGCCGATCGCTTTCTGAGCACGAATGAGAGCTACGCCGCCGCCCGGCACGATACCCTCCTCCACCGCAGCGCGAGTGGCATGCAAGGCATCGTCCACGCGATCCTTCTTCTCTTTCATCTCAGTCTCCGTAGCGGCGCCGACCTTGATGACGGCAACGCCACCGGCGAGTTTAGCCAGACGCTCCTGGAGCTTCTCGCGGTCGTAGTCACTCGTGGTATCCTCAATCTGCTTGCGAATCTGGGAGACGCGGGCAGAAATATCGGCCGACTTGCCGGCTCCTTCGATGATGACGGTCGTATCCTTGGTCACAACGACGCGCTTGGCAACGCCGAGCTGATCGATCTCCACGTTCTCGAGCTTGAGACCCAAATCCTCGGAGATGCACTGTCCACCGGTGAGAATAGCGATATCCTGGAGCATGGCCTTACGACGATCGCCGAAGCCCGGCGCCTTCACAGCGCAGACGTTCAAGGTGCCGCGCAGGCGGTTCACGACGAGAGCGGCAAGAGCCTCGCCCTCGATATCCTCGGCAATGATGAGGAAAGGCTTGCCGGTCTTGGCCACCTTCTCCAAGATGGGCAGGAAGTCCTTGAGGTTGCTGATCTTCTTCTCAAAGATGAGAATGTAGGGATTCTCCAAGGCAGCCTCCATGGTGTCTGCATTGGTCACAAAGTAGGGAGAGAGGTAGCCCTTGTCGAACTGCATACCCTCCACCACGTCGAGACTGGTGTCAATTCCTTTCGCTTCTTCTACGGTGATCGTGCCGTCCTTGCCTACCTTGTCCATCGCCTCGGCGATGATCTTGCCGATCTCGGCATCCCAGTTGGCGGAGACGGTAGCAACCTGCTCGATTTCCTTGGAGGAATCCACCGGCTTCGATATATTCTTGAGCTCATCCACAACGGCGGCGGCAGCCTTGTTGATGCCGCGCTGCAGGGAAATAGGATTCGCCCCGGCCGTCACGTTACGCAACCCTTCGCGGTAGATGCTCTCAGCCAACACGGTCGCGGTTGTGGTACCGTCACCGGCTATGTCGTTGGTCTTGGCCGAAACCTCGCGCACGAGCTGTGCTCCCATGTTCTCATAGGGATCTTCCAGCTCCACTTCTTTGGCGACGGTCACGCCGTCCTTGGTGATGTTCGGGGAGCCGAACTTCTTGTCGATGACCACGTTGCGACCCGCAGGCCCCAGTGTGCTCTTCACCGCTTTAGCAATTTTGCTGACACCCGCCAGCAGACTCTGCCGAGCCGTTTCTTCAAATGTGAGTTGTTTTGCCATAATGTTTGATAAGAGGTTGAGTTTTTTTTAATCAATCACAGCGAGGATGTCGCTCTCACTGATGATCGTATAGGTCTTGCCGTCCATCACGATCTCGGTGCCACCGTATTTGGTGATAAGCACCTTGTCGTTTACTGCCACGTTGAAATGAATCTCCTTGCCGTCCTTGTCGCGCCCCCCGGTTCCGATGGCGCGCACGACAGCCTCTTGAGGTTTCTCCTTGGCGGTGTCCGGGAGGAAAAGTCCTCCCGCTGTCTTGCTTTCTGCTTCTACTCGTTCGACGAGTACGCGTTGTCCTAATGGTTTGATCATGGTATTAGTTTTGGTAGTAGTGTTATGATGTTAATTGGTTAAGATACCCCTGCCTCTCTCCGCAGGCGGAACCACTCGGCCCCGCCTCGGTGAGATGCAGCAAGATTTTATTTATCGTCGTCCACGACTTCGGCGTCCACCACCTTGCCCTTCGCCTTGCGTGGTCCGTCTGTTCCCTCGTCAGCGCCCGCCGAGCTATCCGGCGCCGCTCCGCCCGTCGCTCCGGCTGCCTGAGCCGCCTGCGCCAAGTCGCCGAGCATCTTCTCAAGCTCGGTCGTGAGGGAGTGAGCCTTTTCCACGTCCTTGGCCTCGACAGCTGCCTTAAGGGCATTCACCTTTTCGGTGATGGGCTGCTTGAGCTGCTCCGGGGCTTTATCGCCGAGTTCATTGAGCTGACGCTCGACGTTATGAGCGAGGGAATCCGCCTTGTTGAGGGTTTCGATGTCCTCGGCTCGTTTGCGGTCCTCCTCAGCATGAGCTTCAGCGTCCTTCTTGGCACGCTCAATCTCTTCCTTGGAGAGTCCGGAGGAACCCTGGATGGAGATGTTCTGCTCCTTGCCGGTATTCTTGTCCTTGGCGGTCACTTTAAGAATGCCGTTGGCGTCGATATCGAAGGTGACCTCAATCTGGGGAACTCCACGCGGGGCGGGTTGGATGCCATCGAGCTTGAAGTTCCCAAGCAGCCTGTTGTCATTAAACATCTTGCGTTCGCCCTGGCAGATCCGGATGTCCACCGCCGGCTGGTTGTCCGCCGCCGTGGAGAACACCTGACTCTTGTGCGTCGGGATCGTCGTGTTGCGGTCGATCATCGGAGTCGCAATGCCTCCCATGGTCTCAATGGAAAGTGTCAGCGGAGTCACGTCCAACAGCAGCACGTCGTTCACGTCGCCCGTGAGAACGCCGCCCTGAATAGCTGCACCGACTGCCACTACCTCATCGGGGTTCACTCCCTTGTGCGGCTCCTTGCCGGCGAGACGCTTGGCCATCTCCTGCACGGCGGGCATACGCGTCATGCCTCCCACGAGGACGAGCTCGTTGATATCGCTCGCGCTAAGTCCCGCTGCGGAGATACAGTTGCGCACCGGTTTCGCCGTGCGCTCCAGAAGAGCCTCCGTGAGCTGCTCGAGTTTGCTGCGGGTCAGCGTCATCTGGATGTGCTTCGGACCCGTGGCATCCATGGTGATGAAGGGCAGCGAGATATCGTAGCTCTGCGTGGAACTCAGGGCGATCTTCGCCTTCTCCGCCTCCTCCTTGATGCGCTGCAGAGCATCCGTCTGCCGAGAGATGTCCATCCCTTCCTTCGCCTTGAATTCCTCCAAAACCCAGTTGATGATGCAGTTGTCCCAATCATCACCGCCCAAGTGCGTGTCACCATCGCTCGCCTTCACCTCAAACACGCCATCGCCGATTTCCAGCACCGAGATATCAAAGGTGCCGCCTCCGAGGTCGTACACGGCTATCTTCTCCTCATCGCTTTTCTTGTCGAGCCCGTACGCCAACGCCGCCGCCGTCGGTTCGTTGATGATGCGCCTCACCTTCAGACCGGCTATCTCGCCCGCTGCCTTCGTCGCGTTTCTCTGGGCATCGTTGAAGTACGCCGGCACGGTTATCACCGCCTCCGTTATCTTCTCGCCCAAACGCGACTCCGCATCAGCCTTCAGCTTGCCCAGTACCATCGCACTGATCTCCTGCGGCGAATACACCTTGGTCTCCCCGTTCACTTCCACCTGGATGTGAGCGTCCCCATTCGCCGCTTCCACGATGGTGTACGGCACCTTCTTGTCTTCCTCCGTCAACTCCGAATACTTCCGCCCGATCAGTCGCTTGGCGGAGAATATGGTGTTGCGAGGGTTCGTTACAGCCTGCCTCTTTGCAGCCTGCCCGACAATACGCTCCCCATTCTTCGTGAACGCCACGATCGACGGCGTCGTACGCGCGCCTTCGCTGTTCTCCAGCACCGTTGCCTGCCCACCTTCCATCACGGCCATGCACGAATTCGTGGTTCCTAAGTCGATTCCTAGTATCCTGCTCATAATTTAAATGTTTCCTTTCTTTTTCCCTCCTCCTTCCGAGAAGGTTTCTTTGTTCACCTCCTTATCAGCAAATCCCGTGCCAATCTTATCAAATTTCTTTATATGCTCTCCATCAATCTATAACAAATTTCTTCTCATTTACCTTATCTGTAACAAAATGCACCACCTATGTTGCTTTTTGTCACATATTGGCGTATTTTGTCACAGATAACTCAACAAGGAAAGGCAACGTGAGAGAATCATCAGGTGTCACGCCATTCAAGGACGAGGGCGTCACCGGCGGGAACATGGACGGGGAGACCGGTCGTGTCAAGCTCTTCGGCTGTTGTCGGTAGGGGAGGTGCGGAGGGGTTCAGCAGATCGACAAAGACGGAAGAGGGAGAGACATGATGGGACCACTGAGCGGCATCGGCAGGGATATGGATCCGAGTGTCGGCATCAACATCCGGAGAAAAATTGCAAACGACGAGAACAGTGGAACGGGCATGGGGAGAGTGGCGCAGGAAGGAGTAGAGGCGGTGACCGGAGACTGATTCGCCGTCCTCTCTACCGAAGCCCGGTGTGAGCTTGTTGGCCCAGTTGAGACCATAAAAGGAGCCCTCAGCTAAGGCGGGGTGCTGGACGAGACGGAGGATGTGGGAGCAAAAATCACGAAACTCGACCTGCCGAGCCGAGAGGCCGGCTCCGTCGTATCGACCTTCATTCGTCCAGAGTTGAAAACGCGGGAGGGAGGTGTAATCAAAGATACTTGTACGCCCGTTATCACCGCCAAAGCCTCCCGGTCCCTCAGCTCGTTCGAGGGTTTCCTGCCCGTTGTAGAAGAGGATGGGGCCGCAAGTTGCGGCGTACTGCGCCACCATGACGGCTCGCGCCACCTTTTCTCCGCAGCCTCCCCAGAAGAGCGGGGAAGCGAGTCGCGGTTCGTCATGGTTTTCCACGTAACGCACGCCCCCTCGGAAGAGCGGATTCTCCGGACGCTGATGGGAGTCCAGGTCATTCGCCCACATACCGCCTTCGAAGAGGCCCCGCATGGCATGGTAGGCGTCAGCATCGTACACCCCACCGAAACCTGCCTCCAGCAGAACCAGCAAGGCATCTCCCCGGGTGAGTCCCATCGTGTCGTTGTACGCCTCAGCCATAAAGAACACTCTCTCGTCGCGCAGGCGCGCGCGGGTGATGACCCAACGCCAAAACGCCGGCGGCACCATGTGAGCCATGTCGCAGCGAAAACCACCCACACCCATCCGCTGCCACCATGCAAGCGCCTCATCGAGCAAAAGCCACGTGCGGGGGAGGCTTCCTCGGGGAGCTAATACCCCGGGCAGAGTCTCGGCTTCATCCGCACCGTGCCGGTAATCACAACCGTAGTTGAGCTTCACCGTCTCATACCAATCCATGGAACCGGGACTCCACGTTGCCGCATTGTTGCCGGTCACTCGTCCGCAACCGCGCTCGGGCAAAAACTCGCCGGCCGGCAGGAGGAGCTTGCGATCCTCGCCCGGGGTATGTTCCAGGTAATAAAAGGCGTTGTCGCGGTGGAAAAATACGTCTCTCCTGTCATGCGCTCCGAGTTCCCTTTCCGGCAGGGAAGGAGAAGAATAGCAGCGCGACACATGGTTCGGAATGAAATCCATCATCGGTACCATCCCCCACCTATGCACCCTCTCCAGCAGAGAACGGTACTCCTCCAGCCGCCGCTCCGGCTGCTCCGCCAAATCCGGATCCACATCAAAATAGTCGGTCACAGCGTACGGGCTGCCGGCTATCCCTTTGACCGCGCACGCCGGGTGTGCCGGCGCCCCGGGATGAGCCGTCTGCGTTGCGTGCCGCAGCACGCCCGTGAGCCACAGGTGCGTCACTCCCATCCGAGCAAGAGCCTCCAGCGCCGCGTCATTCACTGCCGCAAAAGTGCCGCAGCCATTCTGCTCCCGGCTTCCCCATTCGACGCCTCCGCGCGTGAAATTGCCAAAGTGCCTCACAAAAAGCTGGTACACTACCTTACGCATGACTCCTCCTGCATTGGCTGCGACTCCATGATATGCCCCTACGCTTCCGAGTCAATCTCGAGGTATTCATAGGCAATCTTGCGGCAGAGGTGCAGATCCTGCTTCCCGGAGGCGAGCAGCGGAATGCTGTCCACCGGGATGAGGAAGCGCGGCGCCCAGAGGTTGGGATACCCCATGGCGGACAGCTCGGTACGCAGTCGGCTCAACACCTCCCTCTGCACAGAGGGTTCCGCGTGGTCAGGCAACGAGGATAACAGCACCAACACCTCCCCCTTCTGTTCGTCCAAAACGCCCGTCACCGCGATGCGGATGGTGTCATCTGTCCCCAAGCGGAGAATCCGGGTCACGGCGGCCTCCACCCCTTCGTGGGGCACCATTTCCCCACCTATCTTAGAGAAGCGCGAGAGCCTGCCCCCTAGGGTAATAAAGCCATTGAGATCCATCTGACCTATGTCTCCGCTCTTGAACCAGCCGTCCTTAAAAACGGAGGCATTCAGCTCCGGTTGTTTGACGTACCCTCGGAAGATATTGGGTCCCTTCAGCCAAATCATTCCCCGCTCCGTGATGGGCAGTTGACGCTCGTCGTCCTCTGCATCGGTGATACGGAGGGCTATCCCGGGAAGCAACGTCCCGATGCTTCGAGACGAGGCGCCGGGCATCATGAAGGCCGATCCCGGCACCACCGGCTCATCCGGTAAATTGACAGAACACACGGGAGCCGCCTCCGTGAGTCCGTATCCCTCCAACAACTGCACCCCGCAGCGCGTGATAAACTCCTTTTCCAGATCGGCCTGCAGACGCTCGGCTCCCACGATAAAGTAGCGCACAGAGGCGAAGGTGTACGCCTCAGCACGCCGCAACATGGCTCGAGCAAAGGTGGGAGTGGCGCACAACATCGTCAGCTTGTGCTTTTCGATGAGCTGACAGAGTGTACGCGCATCTGTCGGGTTGGGATAAGTGCAGATGGGACGTCCCTTGAGCAGCGGCAGAATAAGCGCTATGGTGAGCCCAAAGCTGTGGAAAAGCGGAAGGCTGCCCAGGATTTTCTCGCGATCCAACGACAAGCGGCAACAACTCTGCGCCACGTTGGCCAATATCATACGGTGCGTCAACGCCACCCCCTTCGGTTCGCCCGTGGATCCCGCCGTAAAAAGCATCACAGCCTCATCTTCCCCGCTGCGGTCTTCGGTGTGGTGCAGCTTGCAGAGCAAAGAGGCCGGGGCAATCCGCGCCATCAGCACGTTGCTGATCAGCTTCACCTTCGGTATGCTCTTGAGGAAGTCCTCCACGAGGATGAGCTGCTCTCGCGGCGGCCACGAGAAGTTCGGCAACTTTTCCATGAACTGCCGCGCCGTGATAAAGGTCTTGAGTTCTGCCTGCTCCACCGTGCTTTCAAAAGCTCGTCGCGTCGTGGCGTAATTGATCATCACCGGCGTGATCTTGGCCAACATACACGCCAGAAGCATGATGGTTCCCCCCGGTCCCGGCGGCAAAATAATCCCTATCCGCGCCTCGTTCAATTTCCTCAGCTGAGCAGCCGCGCTCATCGCCACTCCCAGCATCTTGTAGTACGGCAGCTTCTTCCCGGTCATACCGTCTATCATCTCCACCTGTCCGTGCTTGCTCAGCGCCCTCACCAGATGGTCGGTAAGCGACCCATTCAAATACTCCTGCCGAGAGAACACCTCCATCCCCTTCTCCATCCACGCAGAATAGAGTTTCTCACCCATGTGCATCCCGACCGGTATTCCGGGCAGGACGTGCAACTCCTCCCTGCAACCCGCCTCCGGCACGTCCCGGTACAAGTTGTCCTTTGTCGTGCCATAATAACCCAAAAAAAGAGGACTCACTGGCAACCTCATCTCCTGGACATATTCCAAAAACAACTTGGGCACATCCGTCAGACAGCCGCGAACCTTGGGCAATTTGCCCGGTAGGAAAATGACGCTCTTGCCGCTTTGGAGCACACCTCGGATGCGCGCCTTTGCCGCTTGGGGCGTTCCGTTGCGGAAGTCGAAGTGTTCAATGCTGAGCCCCTTTGAGGTAATGTATTGTTCCACATCCGGCTGTGGGGGGAAGAGGGGATCCGCGATGTAGCAAAGCCGCCCCTGAAGCAGGTAATGCAGACTCTTGCAGGCTTGAACGCTGAGGCGATTCGGCATATAAAACGCCGGAGCGATGATGTTTTCCTGTCCGTGTATGTTGATGGTTGCCATAAAGAAAGAAGAACGGCGCTGTGAAAGTTCGTCCGGAACGCGTCCCTCGCAGCCCATCCTACACTGCAATGAACCGATCGTAAATAAAAAAATGGGGGCAGGCTCGCTTCTCGCGGACAAGCCTGCCCCCATGGGCGTAGTTTGATAAAGACCGAATCTCGATCAGAAAACGTAGCTGCAGTTCACTCCCGCTACCACCGCAAAGTTGCGGTACGGTACCAAGGTGGGATCCTCCATCCCAACCATCGCCGTTTTTTGGCGCAATGACGACGTGTGAGCCGCCTTCTGGGCTCCGGAACCCAGCCAATTGAAGCTGACGCTCGGAGTCACCACAAAGTGCTTGTTGACGAAATACGGCGTGGACAGCTTGATCCAGAAAGCCTGAGTACCGTTGGCGTTGGCATGGTGCCCCTCGTCAAAGTAATTGGCTGTCGCACTCATGGCAAAGGTGAGCAGACCCGCCATCTTGAGATGCTCCGGTGTCCCGATGATGGGCGCCTTGAAGGTGACATACGGCTCAAACCACCAGCCCTGCACGCCCTGGAAGCTCAGACGAAGCGTGTGCCCGATTTCCACCCACTTGACCGGCTCATACACCGTTTCCAAAAACACCTCGTTCACGCAAGAAGCGCTCTGCTCGCGGAAGTGCTTGGCAAACGCTCCCAGCAAACCGCCATGCACAAATTCATGTCCCAGAGAAACATGTCCGTACTTTCCGCTGTACTTGAGCGCCGTCATCACGACAAACTCGTTCTCCACGTTACGCGCAGGTATGTGTTGCTTTTCACTGAGCTTACTATACGGATCCGGTCCGTACATGGTATGACCGGAGGAGACCATGCGGTACGCGATGGTGCTGTCCACACTCCATTGCTGCTGCTTGTGACCGACGTCATAATTCATCTTAAGAGCAACGAGCTCGGAGCTATCGCCTTCTGCCACAGAGTGGGAGATGACCAGACCGCGACCTACATAATTGCTATCATAGCCGGCCGTCAGAGAACCGGTGAGGCGCTTTGCTGAAAGGGCAGGAAGTTTCGCGAAACTCTCTGCCGAAATAGGCTCTGCCGCCATGACCGGTGCCAGCATGGCCGCAACTGCGAGCATTGTGTATCGAACTTTCATAGATTGTGTTCTTAGGTTTACAGGCGCTCTTCAGCTATCTCTGCTCCCTCGAGAGCAATTGACGTCCCCACAGGGACACAAGATACCCCAGACGCCTTCGGGTTTATTATAGCGGACTATCTATTAGATGTCAAACAGAAAAATTCGCTACAAATTGTGTCGTTAGTTGAAATGTTATGCAACATATGGGATAAGCCTGAAAATAGCTTTAACTCTTCTCGTGCAACACCCACCTCAGCTCCCTCTCATCGGAGCCATCGGATGTCATGACTCTCAGCCCATGCGCTTCGATATAACGATGGATGCAAAGCTGGCAAGACGGTATGGCATATCTCCGGCTGCTTCCCCGCTCCTCACACACTTTTGTTCCCGAAAATTCCGCTTCGCTCTTGCTCCGCCTCCCCGCGCCTCCGGCGCGCGAATTCCCTGAGAAAGCCCACGAGGGACCGGAGTGGGATTAGACAAAAGCGCAGCCTTTGTTCGTAGGGCTCAGCGCCGATGGGGCGGCGCTGAGTCAACGTAAATCATAAATAACCAACAACTTATGCTCCATGATGCACCGTTAACTACCTATTGGGTTTGTTTTTTGGGGGAGACGGATGCGTGATGTGATTCGTCTTATCATCCCGGTTGACTTGCCGGCGTGGGCTGTGATATGATGGGGTGCCGAGAGGAAAATGAGCGCCGAGACGAAAAAGGCACCGCGTTGGGAAATCCTTACAGCGTATTTCATGATTTACGTTGTGTGGGGATCCACCTACTTTTTCATCGGCGAGGCGATGGACGGATTTCCTCCGTACGTGCTGGGCGGGATGCGATTCACCGCGGCCGGCGCACTCCTGCTGGGTGTGGCGATTGCGTGCAGAGAGAACCCTTTCGACTTCGGTCTGATGCGCATTTCCATCCCCTGCGGCATGGTGATGCTCTTTGCAGACATGACGGCCATCATGCTGGCGCAGCGGTACATCAGCAGCAGTCTGGAGGCTGTGCTCGCCTCCTCCACCATGATCTGGATCACGTTGTTTAACTACCGCTCATGGAAGTACAACTTTCGAAATGCTCGCGTACCGCTCGGACTTGTTGGCGGTCTCCTGGGGGTCGTTCTGCTCTACATCCATGAACTTGTCCTGCCGGACGGTCAAGGAGAGTACGGAGTCATCATCTTCCTCATGGGGATGCTGGCCTGGTCCATTGGCTCCCTCTTCATCAAATACCGCGCCTCTGCCCATGAAAACGTGAACGCCTGGAGCGGCACCGCCTGGCAAATGTTCGCAGCCGGACTCGCCTTTTGGGCAGTCGCCGCCGCCACCGGTGAAGTCCAAGATGTCCACTGGAGCGAAATTCCTTGGCACGCCTGGTGGAACTTGGGGTACCTCGTGCTCTTCGGTTCGATCCTGGCCTACACGAGTTACGTGTGGCTTCTCAAAGTGCGTCCCGCCACCGAAGTCGCCACCCATGCCTACGCCAACCCCTTCATAGCTATCATACTGGGAGCTTGCTTCGGCAACGAACACATCACCCTCATCCAGTGGCTCGGTCTGGCCATCATCCTCGTCAGTCTCGTCCTCATCAATGGACGCCACAAGCGCCACCGTCGCTCCCAACGCGTGTGAGAATGCGTCAAATTCCCTGAAATCACCAACACTCGCCCACTTGGAGTGAACAGAGCATCGCCGGTTCCGCCCCGCCGTCTAACCCGGGCCGCAGGCACTGGAGGTTCCTATTTACGATGGACGATGTACAATGTTGAAAATTAATGCACTACGCACGAAAATGCGGAGCGAGAGCGCAGCAGAATTTTGGAAACAAGGAGGGTTGTTGGCTAGAAAGCGTCCGGAATTATGCCATGCCACCTTGACTCAGCGCCGCCCTGCGGGCAAAAGCTGCGCTTTTGTCCAATCGCCCTCCGAGCCCTCGGGGGCTTTCGCATTTCCCGCGCGGAGCGCGCGAGCTTTCAAATCGTAAACCATAAATAGGCAAACGCATTTCCTAATGCGTTTGCCCTGGATTTCTCATCCATCAACGGACTCATCCCTTCATGCCGGAAATAGTGCCATCGTCATCCACTCGGAGAAGCGTCGCCGCAGGTACTCGAGGCAAGGCCGGCATACGCATGATGTCGCCGCAGAGCGCCACGAGAAAACCGGCTCCGTTGGCTATCTCAAAATCACGCACGGTGATGCAAAATCCCTTGGGGCGCCCGCGCAAAGCTGCATTGTCCGTGAGCGAATTCTGGGTCTTTGCCATACAGACCGGAAGATCCGTCAAACCATTCTTCTCCAAGAGGACGAGCTTCTTGCGCGCAGCGGCGGTGAGTACGACATCGTCCGCCCCGTAGATCTTACATGCGATACAGCGCATTCTCTCTTCCACCGGGACATCCAAACCGTAAAGCGGCTTAAAGGACTCTGGCGCGCTCGTCTCCACACTCCGCACGACCGCCTGCGCAAGCCCCGTGGCGCCCTCGCCTCCGCGACCGAACACGTCCGCCACCTCACATGCCACCCCCACCTGCTCGCAGAAGGTTTGCACAGCTTGAATTTCCTCGGGAGTGTCCTGATCGGCAAAAAGGTTGATCGCCACGGTCACGGGGCGTCCGTACAATTGAGCGCTTTCGATGTGTGCCTGCAGGTTCGGCAGTCCGCGTCGCACGGCTTCCGCATCCGGAACATTTAGCATATTTTTATCTACTCCTCCGTGCATCTTCAGCGCACGAATCGTCGCAACCAGCACGATGCCATCCGGCGCCAGTCCACTCTGTCGGCATTTGATATCCAAGAATTTTTCCGCTCCGAGATCAAAGGCAAAGCCTGCTTCCGTCACGGTGTACTCCGAGCAACTGAGCGCCATCCTCGTTGCTATCACCGAGTTACAGCCGTGCGCTATATTGGCAAACGGGCCTCCGTGCACAAAGGCAGGCACACCCTCCGTACTCTGCACGAGGTTCGGGTTAATGGCATCCCGCAAGATTGCCAGCATGGCATCCGTCACCCCGAATTCACGCGCATACACAGCCTCATCTTCTTCGGTAAAACCAACGACGATGTTGTCGATGCGACGCCGTAAGTCGGCTCGGTCCTCCGCCAGACAGAGACAAGCCATGATCTCAGAGGCCGGGGTGATATTAAAGCCATCCTCGCGCGGCACTCCGTTCTTATTGAGACCGACCACGATGTTGCGCAGCGCCCGGTCATTCATGTCGATCACTCGCTTCCACACCACTTTGTTCGGGTCTAATCGCGTGGTGTGGTAGAAGAGGGCATTGTCCACCACGGCTGCAAGCAAGTTGTTCGCCGCCGTTATGGCAGGAAAATCCCCGTTGAAACTCAGGTTGATGCTATCCCCCGGAACGATGCTTGACTTCCCTCCCCCCGTGGCACCTCCCTTGCGACCAAACACCGGTCCCATCGAAGGCTCTCTCAGAGCCAAACATACTTTCTTCCCTATCTTCTGCAACCCCTGCGCCAACCCTATCGATACCGTGGTCTTCCCCTCGCCGGCGGGTGTCGGAGTCAGCGCACTCACCAAAATCAACTTCCCTCTCCTCTCCCTGCCCCTCAGAGCCTCGATGCATACCTTTGCCTTGTCTCTCCCGTACGGCAACACCCACTCTTCTTTCAGGTCAAGTCTCTCTGCCATTTGCTGCGCCAGTGTCGGCGCCTTCATGTTTTTCTTGCTCATACTCCCATAACATACCACACCCGACCTCGCATTGCAAGTATCGCCCCCCACGGGGCAGGGCAAACGCATTAGGAAATACGTTTGCTATTTACGATTTTGCCACCTCTAAAAACTACCAGGGTGAAAAACGAGAGAAAAAAAGTTGAGGAGAAAGGAGTCAAAAAAAGGAAAAAATGGGAGGATTTTGAGGGGAAAAAATGTCCGAGAGGATACGCACCATCGATTGCCCGCTATCTAAAAAACGAGTTTTTAGAGGTGCCAGATTTGCGAATTACGATTTTTTTAGCGCGCTTGCGCGCGGAGATGCAGAGCGAATGCGAAGGTGAAAGGAAAATCACGGGTTGTCGCTGCAAAGAAAGTGTCAGGAACTATGCCATGCCGGGTGTACAGCCTTGCGACATTGACGCTCCGCGGTTTACAGTTTTCCCGAGTTCATGGGCTTCATTGCTCCTGCGCACGAATATATTGTATCTCCTTATTAAGGACGGCGCCAACGCGGTGTTTGGCGAGGTACACTTGGGCAACACTGACGCCGAGTTTGCGGTGTACCTCAATGGGTTTCATTCCTCGAATAACGTTGTAGTCAAATATCTGGAACTGCTTGGGAGAAACTTTCATCTTCACCCGTTCAATGGCGGCCTTCATGACGTTCTCCTGCCATTCTTTCTCCCAAATGCTCTCAAAAGAGGTTTCGCTGTGGTCGGCGATACGTTCCAGGGGTGAATCGACAGGCACTCCGTCGGAAGTCGCTGTTGAGGCGGTTGACGCCGTATCTTTCTGTCTGGCGCGGAATTGATCACTGATACGCCAACTGGTCACTTTCCAGAGCCAACTCTTGAAAGAACCTCTCTCCGGGTCATATACTTGTTTTCGGGATTGTTTGGCGATCGTCAATACGGTCTCCTGTACCACGTCCCACGCCTCATGCTCGTGCAATCCGGCTTGAATAGCTACTGAATAGATGAGCCTCCAGTAAGTGCGATAAAACTCCTCCCAACTTTTGCGATCCTCCCAATCCGCCAACTTGAGGATGAGACTACGCCGCGTGCGGGCAGCAAGTTTCTCAAGCTCCCCGGCCGAAGGTTCCCCACGCATCTCTTCTTCGCCTCCCATTATCTTGTTATTCTATCACAAATTTTTCCCCCACGCAAGGCACAAGAATGGCATCACGAGGTAATCACACTAGTCTGTCGCAAGTGGCGCGAAACCAGAAATGGGACTCTCTCTCACCGTCGCAATGCCCCGTCCTCTCGTTCCGTTAACCTTCTCCTCATACGATTCATCTTTTGTTTTTGATTGCTCTTAATGTTAGTCCTTCTCTATTTTGTTGATTCTGTGTCTATTGAATTCCTTGATGAGATGTCTATCGCTTTTCGAAAGAGATACACAGCCTAACTTTTTGCAAATTGTTCGTATCTAATAAATTAAAGATTTTTTATTAGATAAAAAATAAAGGCTCTGTCCTACCACAGTGTTGATTTCTAAAGAATCTTTTATTTAGTTAGACTTAATGTGTTAGAGTTACTAAGGCAATGGGTAAGCCCTCACTCTCTACACTTCGGTCAACGAGTAACATCGGGTGCTTCTTGCTTATACTCTCATGAGTGAAGCTATTATCGACGAGCGATAACCCTACTCGAACATTCTTATTCAGAGACCTGTTCATTCTTGTGTTTTTTCAACACTGTGGTAGGACAGAGCCAAAATAAATTTCACTTTTTTTATTCCGTAGCCCTTTTTCTTATTCTGCCGAGTACTCGGACAGCGCAGGCTGTGTATCTCTTTCGAAAAGAAATACGCACGGCATGAACATCTTAAAACATTGTATTCAAGTGAGAACAGTAAGAAGAAAGGACAAAAAAAAGCGAAGTCGACCCAGAAGTAGAGATCGAATAAATCGTTTGCCTTTTTTTCGGAGTGCTGTTATCATGCCGAGGATCTCTGTTCCTCAAAAATAGGTAAACCGAGCGAGCAAAGATTCCACAATACACTTTATCCAGCTATTTTAAAACAGCCATGAAACTACACCTCCCTCTTTCTCTCCGCGCGGCTCTGTTGGCAGTGATGCTTTGTCTTCCGGTCGCGCAAGCCGCCAATGTCGTGAAACAGGATGGAGAGAACATACAAATTACGGAGCTTAAGGATAGCGCGGATGGCTCGGTGGAAATCACATGGGACTCATCGCAGGCATTTCTGGGTCAAAAGTTAGATGGAGACGTGAAGATCACGGTGAGCGGTACCGGTATCGTATCATTGGGGCGTGGTCAGTTGGGAAACAAAGATGGCAACATCGCCATTGACGTGCGCGACGGAGGCCGTTTTACTCTGGCGTTGGGTGACATAGCATACGGCGGAGGTAACGCGACAATTAACGTAGGATCGGGAGGAATCTTGGAATACAAATTTGGAACAATTGCATACAACAATATGCAAGGGGAAAGTATAAAGCCCGTACAAATCGTGCTGGATGGAGGACGCCTTGAGTGCCAGAGCGGGCTTTTAGCATACGGCACAAAGAATCGTACGGGAGCAGCAGATATCACGGTAAAGAATCACGGTGAATTTAATCTGAGCAACGGTTTGCAGGCAGGTTATGGTTTCTCGGGTGGTAAGGCGGTGGTGAATTTATCTGTGGAGCAGAACGGAAAGGTCACGCATCGTGGCTCTCTGGGAAAATCTGACTGCGAGAGAGACTACGTGAAAGAAGAGGACGGTTCCTACAAGAAGGATGAATCGGGGAATTTCATTCCCGTGTACAGCGAACCAGGCTCCTACGATGTAACCATTAATGTTGAAGACTCCAACGCGGTTTACGAATTGGCAGGAGGCTCTATCGGAGGCAAAGAAAACACGGAGAAAACCGGGATAGAACTGGAGAACAAAATTCACATTACTGTCGGGCAAGGAGGTCTGTTTAAGCAAACAGGCGGCATGCTTGCAGTGGGCGATGAGTTGTTGAAGGAAATCTCGGTGCAAGAAGGCGGCGCTTTCGAACAAACAGGGGGAGATAATAACGCGGATGTTACCGTGACCGGGGAATACAAAATGACCGGTGGTACCGTAAACGGCGAGCTGAACGTCGAGAAAGGCGGAAATTGGTTGCTCAACGACGGCACGATCAACGGTGGCATAATCATTGGAACCGGAGGTGTTGCCAAGCAAGTCAATGGTACGATTTCGGAAACGGCAAGTTTGACTGTTCATGGTGACTTCACCATGTCCGGGGGCGTTAATATGTCTGACATCACAATCGATGGCGGCACCTTCACTCACGATGCCGGTCAGATAGGTCAGGTAGAAGTTACGATAACGTCCGG
>CANQYL010000054.1 GCA_947628035.1 uncultured Akkermansia sp.
AGGGGAGGGATGAGCAGCCCTCCCCATCTAAGGAATCCCCCCGCAGAGAGGGATCCAAGGGAGAGAGCGAGGAGCTCCCTCCCTGGTCAGAGGGGAATGGGGAGGCTGAAAGCCCCCCCATAAGCGGAGCTATGCTGACCTTTCTTAGCGCAAAATAAAAATTCGCCGACCTTATTTATTATAGTTGACTTAACCAATGAGTTATGTTACATCACTCACCGATGACCGCCTGTTGGAAGCGCGTTTTTCTTGAGACGGGTGTGCAATGGGTTCCGTTCAGATGTCGAAGCGTTGTTGGATGAGTACGTGGAAGTGACTGCCGGCTCCTACTTCATCCACGAGATGCCGTTGGCAAGGGGAAGACATATCGGCCAGAGGGAGTAAATAATCCCGCTGACTGATGAGCGAGACTGCATCCTCGGGGTAATTCTGAGCCAGCCGGAGGAGGTCGCTGAAGTTCACATCTGCTGTGATGTCACAGTGTCCTGCCATTGACGTGAACTGCTCCTTATCAAGCAGGATGTGAGATTTGTATCCACGCAGACTGCCGCGAGGCTTCCTGTAGTAGATCCGATCGTTGGTGTCACCGTAGTCGATGGTGACAAAGGTTCCTGCTTTCCATAAGGGTTGCCACAGTGTGTACCACTTCCGGTAGCTCTCGTGTACCTCGACGACTTGCCCTTCTGTGGTCCACTGCTCCCACACACACGAGGTCGGCAGATGGGGACAGGGGCGCGAAAGTTCCGTGATTCTGCCGTTGACAACGGAGAGACCGAGTTCCTTCCACTCACCATCGCTACGGATGAATTGGCGTGCAGGAAAGGCATCCGGTAACTCATTGCAGAAGATGAAAGCCCGTCCGCCGGCGTGTTTCAAAGCACTTTCCATATCGGGGAAAGTGCGCACGAAATTGCCGCCGGCGAGAGCCTGCAGCTTACGCAGTTCAGCGGAGCGTTCCACCATGTAATAGCGTGCGCGTAACCTGCCAAAAAAGCCCAACGCACGGGCGATAGAGAGTGCCATGTTGCCGTTGCCTCCGCCGATTTCTATGATAGGGAGGCGTCGTGCAAATGTATCACAGGACTCACGCCAGTGCGACACGATACGTCGCGCAAGCAAGTCTCCCATGGAGGCGGAGGTAGAGAAGTCGCCCCGGAGGCCGATGTCTGATATGTTGGCGCTGTAGTACCCATCACGCTCGTTGTAGAGGGCGAGCTCCATCACTTGCTCATAGGAGAGCCAGTTGTCGTGGGCCAGGATGTGATGGACCAAATTCATCTCGATAATTCGAGCATTCGCAGAAGAGGTGCTTCGGCTCGAAGTCTCAAATCCTCCGGCAGGCGGACTTCAGGAGAGAGATCGCGCAGACAATCGCGCAGCTTTTCAAGTGTGTTGAGCTTCATGAATTCGCACTCCGCACAGGAGCAGCCCTCTGTCCCGACACCGATGAATTGCTTGTCGGGGACAAGTTTACGCAGACGGTGCAAAATGCCGCTTTCCGTAACGATGATAAAAGTGGATGCCTCACTCTCGCGGCAAAAACTGATCATCTTCTCCGTGGAGCATATGTGGTCCGCCAGGGCACGAACCTCGTCCCGGCACTCCGGATGGCACACGACCAAAGAGCCGTGGTGAGCATCACGAGCCTCAAGAATCTTGTCACGTGTGAATTGGCGGTGCACGTGGCAGGCTCCGTTCCAGAGCTCCATTTTGCGTCCCGTCTTTTGCGCCACCCAGGCACCGAGATTTGCGTCCGGGACAAAGAGGATGGGACGATCAGTCGGTGCAGCTTCGACGATGCGCTGGGCGTTGCCGCTGGTGACAATAACATCCGCGAGAGCCTTCACCCCGATGGAGCAGTTGATATAGGCGATAACGTAGTAATTTTTCTGTTTGTTGGCTTCGAGGAAGGAGGCTAAATTTTCAGGCGGGCAGGATGCCTCCAGAGAGCAGCTTGCCTCGGTATCCGGCAGTACCACGGTACGGGTGGGGTTTAAGATGCAGGCCGTTTCCGCCATAAAGTGAACCCCGCAAAAAGCGATCACATCACAAGAGGTTTCCTGTGCGTGGCGGGCCAGAGCTAGCGAGTCCCCCACAAAATCAGCCACGTCCTGAATTTCGGGTCTTTGGTAACTATGAGCCAAGACAACCGCCTTCCGTGTTTTTTTCAACTCCCGTATCTCCGCGATAAGATCTCCCTGTTTCATGGTTCGACGATGTGTTCGATTTTCTAAACCCCGTACGCCATGCCTCCGCTATTCCTAGAGAGGCAAATCTCCCGTGGGGGCGTTCCAAATATCCCCGTTGGCGGGTTGCTCAGGAGCAGTTGACGAGTCCTCCGAAACATCAATACTTGTTTTGTTTGCGTTCGTATCCACAACTGGACCGCTACTTTGCCCCTCGTAGTCAGCAGAAGCGGAAGTTGTCGGTCGAACGTCCTTCCTGAGCTTGGTGTTGGCCGGAACGGGATCGCTGGGCGCCGTCCCGTCAGCCGTAAAGTCCGTCATATCCACGAGGTCAATTTCTCCCAGGGCGTAGAGAGCTATGTCGGGAAGTCGATCCTTAACCAGCTCGCTGATGGGAAGGGAGGCGGCTCCCTCCGGTGTTCGGAGGCTGATGCGCTTGCCTTGGAGGCGGGAAATAGTGGCATTGTTGTAAGTCCGCCCGCGGGTGGTCGTCACGTTTCCGATGGGAAGCCCGGGAAGGAGTCCGCGAGCCACACCGCGGGATTCTCTGTCAATCTGGCGGATTTCGTGTTGCAGGGCGAGAACGCGCTTTTGCTGGTCAGCGAGGGAAGCCCTCAGTTGGGCGTTCTTATCGGAGAATTCACTGAGTTTGTTTTCAAGCTGGGAGAGCTTGCGGCGCATACTGAGCTGTTCATCGGCGTGGTTTGCTGCGTCTTGGAGAGCTTCTCGTTGTTCACAGAGCGTGAGGCACTCTGTCTGCGTCAGCTCCAGAATGGTGGGTACGCGGTACTTGTTCCACTGGCTGCGCAGGTAATAAGTGCCTCCGGCGCAGGCTCCCACCACGAGCAGAACGAGGAGCGTATCCAGAGCAATCCCCGCCCACTTGGACTTTCGCGCCCGCTTTTCTTCGACAATTTCTTCCTTCTTCGCATCCTCGTGTGCCCCTTCTTCTTCGTGAATTTTGGGGGCATCGAGAGTTCCCTCTTCTTTTTCAGAGAGCATGGAATCGTCGGTCGACACCTCGGCAATCTCTTCTGACTCATCCGAGTCGGAGGTGAGTTTCTCTTCGGCAGGATCCGACATCAAGATCGCGTCAATCTTGAGAGAAGAAGCGGGGGAATCTTCGCGGTTCCTTGAAGTGGAAAGACTCATGGCTGGGACTTGTTGGAAGAGAGTACTTGACTTTGAAGAGAGCGGAACGTCTCGCGGAAGCGGTCGAGCCTGCCCTCCAATTCGATACGGCGCATACGCACGTCAGTTTCCTGTGCTTGGAGTTGTTTGAGGGTCTCGTAAGCCTGGACAACCTCTTGATTCCTTGCATCAATTTGATCCTGCAGGTTGGGCATATCTTCACCGGCGCGACGAATGAGCATCTGCATATCCGCTATTTCGCGGCGCAAGGAGGCGTTCCGCTTCTGCAGCTCTGTCAGTTCTTCAATGTTGGGACCCTGGGGCTTGCAACCTGACGACAACAGAGCCAACGCGAGCAGCATCAAAAAACCAACTATGGTGCGTCTTTTCACGCCGCCATCTTGCCGTATTTTGTTGTTAGCGTCAAGCATGGAATTTGTCAATGATCCAGCGTTTGTCGTCAAACGAAGTTTATTGCAGAGAGCCATCATCTGTGTAATTTTGCTGTTCCATCTTAGGAGCGCGAATCAACTGCATGACCTCATCTCCGGGCAGATTTTTCTGTGGAGGTGTTATCGTGCGAGTATCAAAAGGAGCGAAGTCCGACTCCGGTGAGATATCTCCGCCGGTCGCCAGAGAGAAGTACCCGCGTTCTGAGTTGAGTCGGCAGTTGATGTTGGAATTGGGATTGGAATCCCGTGTGAAACGGAATTCCGTCGCTTCGTCCCAAGATGTCCCATTCCAGCGCAGAGCCGGTCCGAACGTGGCGCGACGTTCATTTTTCTTCGATTCGACATTGCGCATGAAATCCTCCACAAACCCACAGGCTCCACCCAGTCCACGGCTCACCGCCTGTACTCTCCAGCAACTCAGAAGCTCCCACTTGCCGGTGGCCGGATTCATCACGTAGCCCGCCAGTTGACGAAAATCTTCACCATCGGCTTTTTCAACAATCAGCGTCCGGATGACCTCTCCCTCTTTCCAATTGAAGAGACGCATGGACTTTCCTCCGGTGCCCTCACCACCAAAACGCTCGGTGACAACGTTTTCTCCCCGAGCTACCAACTTGGCTCGCTCTTCTTCCGGAGCGGCGTGCGGATTATCACCCGTGTCCTTGGCATCCCAGACGGAGAAGATAGCCACGCGCTGAGGATTCCCTTGTTCATCCTTGTCGCAAAGTTCCTGCACGCCGATGTAGCCTACGGAAAAGTTGTTGCATGCGAAATAGGTTCCCGGGGCGCTTTTTTCCACGACCATTTCCGTGTAGGCTGCGCTGTGCTCCGGGAGATTAGGGCCGTAAACCAGATGAACCGAGGTGCATTGACGCATGGCCATATTTTCCGGTTTCCAGTAATCGGAATCTCTGTTCGCTTGAGCCACCCCAGGAAGCAAAACTCCTCCCGCCATCAGCAAACACATGAGTGAGAATACGCCGAATTTCATGCCACTCATGCTATCAAAAATCAGCTCGCATTACAAGAAAAAAACAAGGTCAGAACTCCTGCGGGCTTGACCCGGGGTACCGATGTGTGGTAACATAAAAAACAGTTCTTGCCGAAGTGTACAACGGGGATGTTTATCAATCGGGAAATATCGTGGCTTGAGTTCAATCAGCGTGTGCTCGATCAGGGGATGAGAAAAGGACTTCCGCTGCTGGAGCGGCTGAAGTTTCTGGCTATTTCTGCGAGTAATTTGGACGAATTTTTCCAAGTGAGGGTGGGGGGCTTGCTGCTCTTGGAGCGCAGTGGCAAAGGTAAACGTGACCTGACGAATCTAACCCCGGGAGAGCAACTTGAGAAAATACGAGAGCGCACTCAGATGATGGTGCAGCAGCAGTACGAGTTGATGAACGGTGAGCTGTTGCCGCTCATGAGGGAGGCCGGAGTGGCTCCGGTGAGTATGCGGGAGCTGAATGAAGTGCAGCGCAGTACGCTGGAGCTCTTTTTCGCCCAACAGGTGGCCCCCTTGCTGACCCCGATCGCAATTGAGGAGGAAAATCCGCCTGTACTACCCAACCTGAGTCTCATTATGGCGTTGGAGCTGGCCGTTGCGGGATCGGAGGAGGTGAGGCTTGTTGCGGTTACCTTGCCGGATAGTTTGCCTCGGCGTATTCATGCTGCGTGCTTGGGTCAGGATGGGTACGTCATGCTCGAAGATCTTGCGAGCTCCTGTATCGGACAGCTCTTTGAAGGAGAAAAGATACTCAACTGCGCCGTTTTTCGAGTGACGCGAAATGGAGATATCGCCGTGCAAGAGGAAGAAGGTGGAGATTTGGCATGGGAGATGAGTCAGGTGCTCGTGGCACGGAAGTTTTCCGACTGCGTAAGGCTGGAGATACCGGAGGAAGTGGAGGAAGGTTTTGCGGGGCGGATTGCAGGGATGCTTGGGGCGCAAGAGAGAGGCATTTACCGCGTGCCCGGGTATTTGAGGTTGGTCGATTTCGGACAGATGGCCGCAGAGCCGGGGAATGACGCGCTCAAGGTGGAGCCGTGGACTCCGTGCTATCCGGCAGGGGTGGACCCGGGGTTGAGTATGTTCGAGAATATCGCGCAAGGTGATATTTTCATCAACACGCCGTTTGAAAGTTACGAGCCGGTCGTGAAGCTTGTGGAGGAGGCGGCGGAGGATCCGGATGTATTAGCCATTAAGCAGGTTCTTTATCGGACTGCGCGAAACTCGCGTTTCATCGCGGCTCTCTGTCGGGCGGCTGAACTCGGAAAGCAGGTGAGCGTTCTCGTCGAACTCAAAGCTCGCTTCGACGAGGGACATAACCTCGCTCAGGCCGAGCGGTTGCAACGAGCCGGTGTGCAGGTCATCTACGGCGTGAAGGGTTACAAAACGCATGCGAAAGCGTTGCTTGTGGTGCGTCGGGAAAATAGCGTTTTGCGCCGTTATTGCCATCTTGGGACAGGAAACTACAATGAGGACACAGCCCGGATCTACGGGGATATTTCCCTTCTCACCTGCGATGAGGCCATTGGCGCGGATGTCTCGCAATTTTTCAACTGTGTCACCGGTCTTACACAGGTCAAACGTTTTCGTAAGCTGCAGCCGTCTCCGGCTTTGATGAAGGGGCGGATTCTGGAGCTCTTGCACGCAGAGATTGGCAGAGCCAAACGGGGAGAAGAAGCGCGTGTGATGTGCAAGATGAATTCACTCAACGACTGTGACATGATGCAAGCCTTGGACGAGGCTGCCGGAGCCGGAGTGGAGATAAGGCTCAACGTGCGTGGTATCTGCTGCTGGGTGCCGGGGACAGCGCGTGGGCAGCAGCACACACGTATCGTGAGCATCGTGGATCGTTATTTGGAGCACGCCCGTATCTTTTGCTTCCACAATGGGGGCGATCCCCTCGTGTTCCTCGCCAGCGCGGATTGGATGAGCCGCAATCTCGACCGTCGTGTCGAGCTCCTCACTCCGATTGAGGATAAGAAATTGGCCCGTCGTGCGATGGAGATACTGGATGCCTGTTTCCGGGATAACACGCAGTCCTCGCTCATATTGTCGGACGGCTCTTCAACGCCTGTTACCCCGCGTCCGGGGGAGGCCCCTTTCCGAATGCAAGAATATCTGCAACGACAGGCTCAAAAACATGCCCGTTCCCGCGAGAGAAACAGTCGCACACTTCTTGAGCCCCACCGACCGAAATCCGACGCAACCAACAGGGTCTCACCATGAACGCTCTTCTCAATGGATTCCGACACTACGTAGATTTTAGCGGACGTGAAGCAAAGGGACAATTCTGGATGTACATCCTGCTCTCGCAGCTCATCCTGGTTGTTTTTGCGGTTCCTGTGTTTGTTACGGGGACACTCATGTACCGTGACGTGCTCCAAGAGGAGCCTGTGAGAGAAGCGGTGACCGGTATCGTTGAACAGCTCAACGAAGGCGCTTCATCCGATGAAGCGGTGCAGATGGTCATCGATGAGGTCATACCGGTCTTTCTGAGCTGCTTTCAAAATCGACTGAACCAAGGTGACGCGACAGTGCGAATTTTCCATGTTTTTCTCGCCTTGAGCGCTCTTTGGTGCGTCTTCATCACGACGCCGACGATTTCGGCTACCGTGCGGAGACTTCGTGATGCGGGACAAAGTGTATGGTGGGCATTGCCTCCCGTGCTTGCTTTTGTGCCTTGCGCGCTCGTGAGTCAGTTGGCCGGTCTGCTCAGTCTCGCGACGTTGGTGTTGTGTTGTCTGGACAGTGAGAGGACGGAGCCAGGGCAAAAACGCGCATAAATCGAGGGAAGAAACGCAGGAGTACGGTGTAAAGGACAAGGGACAATGTGAGGATAACCCACGGGATCACCGTCGCCTGGAGTGGGGTGAAATGACCGCCGTAATCGCCCGTGACGATGACTCGCAGCCAGCGCAGGAGGATAAAGTGCGTGACGTACACGAAGAAAGCAGCCGGACCCCATTGTGCGACCAGACGACAGAAACGCGGCAGCCATCTCTCCACGATGCTGCCCATGCCAATAGTTGTCGCAACGCCCAACAACACCAGGGCGCTGCTCTGAACCGGCGGGTAAAAGCTCCAGAGGAGCACGGCGGGCAAGAGAAGAAGAGAGCCTGCCACCGGGATCCAGGCATAGCTGCGCACAAAGGTTGTGAGTTTTTCCCCGTTTGCGTATCTTTGAATGAGCAATCCTCCCATGTAGAAGCCCAGTGCAAGCACACTTTCGTAGAGTCTGAAGGGAAGCCAAGGTACGCCACGGGTGTGGTGAGAGGCAGCAGTTTCGCAGTCTGCTTGACAAAGTACATCACTTGCCGCGAAGGTGATGAGGATGACCCCCAGCATCATCTTGGAGGGCATACGCTGCAGAATCGGGCTTAGAAAGGCAAAGATGAGCAGCGTACGCAGGTACCACAGCGGTACGTTGCTAAAGTCCCAGTAACACCAGGACGCGAGACCGGCCTCACTGAGCAGGAGCCGCGGAGAGAGCCAACTCCAATCACCGTGCATCAACTCTGTCAGGTGGGCGAAAGGTTGGAGTGTGATGATGGAGATCAGTGTCCAGAAAAGGTAGGGAAGGAGCAACTGCTTGGTGCGTCTCCAGTCCACCCATTGGCCGGCGGTGGCACGGTGGGTGAAGTAGCCCGCCATGAGAAAAAAGAAGAAGATGAGACTGCGGTAATTGAAGAGGTCAGCCACGTAGGCGGGAAAGCCGTAATGGCGATCGCAGTGGCGTACGATGACGCAAAATGCCGTGTAGATCCGACAAAAATCGATCCACTCAATGCGTTTGGTTCTCATAGGAGGAACGGATGGGGTGGAGGTGCAATCTGTCGGGTTGACGAAGACTCAAAAGTTGCGGTCTGCAGGAGTGTTGTCAGGTGAGTCTTCTTCATCCTCGTCATCTTCCTCGTTGTGCACCTCAAGGGCACGACGCATCTTGCGGGTAAGAAAGGGTCGCACGACGAGACCGTAGAGAAGATAGCACAGGAAGAAAATGGCGGGTGCAATCCAGGGAAAGCAGATGAGCAGTCCCACGGAGAGAACAGCCAAAAGAATGGCGGTGATTGTGCCGCGCTTGCGGAAGGTGATGTGTTTGAAGCTCGGGTAGATCACGCGACTCATCATGAGCAGGGAAACAACAGTCATAGCAATCGCCATGAGGATCTGCCAAGGTTGAGCGATGACGAGATTGCGCTTGGTTGTTATGTCGATGACGAGGTACATGGCGCTCACGACAGCGCCGGCTGCCATGGGGACGGGTAAGCCTACGAAATCTGAACTCTGATTGGGTTTGCGAGGGGCGGCTGCCATGCAGTTGAAGCGAGCTAACCGCAATGCTGCACAGAGCAAGTAGAGCACAGCAATCCCATCCCCCAAAAACGGTACCGGAAGCTGAAACAGAACAGCGCGAGCCAAAAGCATGGCCGGAGCTATGCCGAAGGATACGACGTCCGCAATAGAATCAAATTCCCTGCCGAATGGTCCATCTGCTTTGCAGAGCCGTGCGACGCGTCCATCCAGCAGATCAAACACACACGCAGCAAAGATGAGATACGTGGCTTGCCTGTAGTATTCGAAGGCTTCCGGTGTCCCGGAGTCGAATTGCATGCCCTTAAAAATTGTCAAGATGGAGAAGAAACCGCAGAGCAGATTACCTGCCGTAAGCATATTCGGCAGGATGGGTATCTTCGGCTCATCCGGATATTGTGGGGGCAGGGGAGAGGTTGTCATCGCGTGAGGTGTGGTGATGGTGGTGACAGTTAAATTCCGAGTGCTTGCCGGGCAGCATGGAGCAATTCCTCTTTCGCCGCGCGGTTGCTGCCGGAGCCACGAGCCATGTCGGTCTTGCCGCCTCCTTTGCCCGAGACAATGGGGGCGAGGGAACGGATGAGTTCGCCGGCGGAAAGACCGGCGGCCTTCGCCTCTGCTCCGCAGAATGCACCGAGGGAGAGAGCAGAGCCGTCATCCGCCACGAGAAAGGCCGCTCCCGAGAATTGCCGCTTGCGCAAGCCGTTGAAGAGTTCGGTGAGAAGCTCAGCGTCCCCCTCCGCATCAAGTACGAGCGGTCGGGAGTCGGTGAGCTGAGCCGAAAGCAGAGCATCCGCCTGACTTGCAGCAGCGGCGGAGCGTGCTTTTTTGAGACGTTTGTCGGCTTCCTGCGCTGCTTCCTTCAGAGTGGTAACATAGGCAAAAAATTGGTCAAGGAGTTGGTTGACCGAGCGAATGTCACGGGCGGCGAGAGCCTTCACGGCAGGTTGCTCGTCATTGGAGGGAACGGGGATCGTAGGCTGCCCGAGGTCAGCCAACTTGGCGTTGGCAGAGGCGAGTTTTTCGAGGGCTTCTTTGCAATCGGGAAGATGCCGCTCAATCATTTCACGCACGGCTGCGTAACCGGCATCGCCGCAAGAAGCCTCAATACGCCTCACCCCGCTGGCAATGGCTCCCTCACTGCATATCTTGAAGAACCCCACTTGCCCCGTGGAGCGCACGTGGGTGCCACCGCAAAGTTCCATGGAAACTCCGTCGAATTGCCCATCCGTACCGCCCATTTGCACGAGACGTACGGTGTCGCCGTACTTATCGCCGAAAAATTGGCAGACCTCTTTATGTTGACGAATTTCAGACATGGCGTGTTCTTCGCAGGAGACGGGAAGATCCTGGGCGATCCAATCATTGACGAGCTCTTCGGCGGCGCGCAGTTGTTGCTTGGAGATGGGACCGCTGGAGACATCGAAGCGCAGGCGGGTGGAATCCACGAGGGAACCCTGCTGGGATACCTGGTCGCTCACAATGGCCCGCAGGGCCTTGTGCAGGAGGTGAGTGGCGCTATGGTGAGCCTCCACGGCACGTCGAAAATCCGAGTCAACCGAGAGCCTGACTTCATCCCCCACGTGAGGACGTACGCCATCCTGCAGGGAGAGGAGGTGGGCTCGGGCATTTCCGATCTGTTGCACGCCAAGCACGGGACAGGAGTCCCCGCCGAACTCAAGCATGCCGATGTCGCTCACTTGCCCACCCATTTCTGCGTAGAAAGGCGTAACGTCGGTGATAACAAAGAGCATGCCGTCCTGTTCGTGAAGCTCGGTGACTTTGGCCAAAGAGGAATCCTGTTCGTAGCCGACGAAACGAGTCGTCTGGGCAGTTTTGATATCCAGCGCTCGTACGATTTGCTTTTTCTGGGCGGCTTTGGCGCGCCGGCGTTGCTCCTCCATCAGCTCCTCAAAGCGGGCGGAATCGACGACGAGACCGCGCTCGCGTGCCAGTAGTTCCGTGAGGTCGATGGGAAAGCCATAGGTGTCGTAGAGTTTGAAGGCAAACTCGCCGGTGACGGCACCGTTGGCGGTCACTTCCTTGTCAAAGAGTTCCAGACCGCGATCCAGGGTTTCATTGAAACTCGTCTCTTCTCGCAGGAGCACCTCTTTGATGGTAGCACTGCGTTCCCGAACTTCCGGAAACACATCGCCCATCTCCGTGGTCAGCGTGTCCACCAGCTCTGAGAGGAAGGGCTTCGTAAGTCCGAGAGAACGTCCGTAGCGCACCGCTCTGCGCAAGATGCGCCGCAACACGTAATTGCGTCCGTTGTTGCCCGGCAAGATTCCATCCGCTATGGAGAAGGAGAGCGTGCGGATGTGATCCGCTATCACACGGAAAGCAATGCTCTGCTTGAGCGTGTCTTGTTGCTCAGGGGTGGCATCCTGTGGATAGAGGTCAGCGTAGGAGAGGTGGGAAATCTCTTCAAGCTTGGAAAAGATGGGACGGAATACATCCGTGCTGTAGTTGGAAACCCGGCGGGAGAAGTCGGTGAAGTTTTTTGTGCATTGCATCATGGCGCAGGCTCGTTCAAAGCCCATACCCGTGTCCACGTGACAAGCAGGGAGGTTGCGGAAGGAACCGTCTTTCTCCGCATTGTATTGGATGAATACGAGATTCCAGATCTCAATGCATTGGTCGCTGCCTGCGTTCACGAGAGAACCTTGCGTGTTCCCCTCCGGGGTAAGGTCAACATGCAGCTCTGAGCAGGGACCGCAGGGACCGGTTTCGCCCATCATCCAGAAGTTGTCGTGCGCATTGCCGTTGACCACATGAATCTTCGGATCCAGTCCCTTTGCAGCGAAGAGAGCCGACCATGTGTCGTATGCCTCTTGGTCGAATTCACCGGGATCCCCTTCGCTCGGCGCATATACGGTAGCATAGAGTCGTTGGACGGGAAATCCCCAACGTTCCACGATGAGCTCCCATGCCCATGAGATGGCTTCCTTCTTGAAATAGTCGCCGAAGGACCAGTTGCCCAGCATCTCAAAGAAGGTGTGGTGGTACGAGTCTTGTCCCACATCTTCCAGGTCGTTGTGCTTTCCCCCGGCGCGAATGCACTTCTGGGTGTCGGTGGCCCGAGCCGGTTTCCACGGCGGAGTCCACACACCGAGAAAGTAGGGGACAAATTGATTCATGCCGGCGTTGGTGAACAAGAGCCCGGGGCTCTGCGGCATGAGGGAGGCGGAAGGCACAATGGTGTGCCCTTTCTCTCGGAAAAAATCTAGGAAGCTCTGACGGGTTTGAGCGGAGGTCATCATGATATTTTTGTGAACAGGGAAGTTATTCGAACGGTACGCTCACCGCATCCCCTGATGCGTCAAGAGCATACACGCATTGCGTCCGTGTGTAAAGGCGAAAAAACCGGGCCGCGCTGCACCACATTTGTCCCCATAATTGTCTCCGGGATCATCTAACCACCACACTCCATGCGTTTCATGGACAGTGAAAACACCCACCCCAAGGCACCATCAGGCGCCTTGACCCCCTTCCTTGCAATACCCTTCACTGTTTCAAAAACTCCGCTTCACATATCCTGCGCCGCCGGTACGCAATATTTTCAAATCGTATATCATATATCGTAAATTATAAACGAATTACATCGATTTTTCGATATTTTGTTACCCGAGAGCCATTTTTGAAAGCAAGGTCACCAGACGTGCGCTCCAAGGCTCATCGTGTCAGGAGTGCAACTTTCTCTGTTATGTGATTCATTGATTCCTGCGAGACACAATTTATGGCAGAGGTTGCTTGTACTTTTCGAAGAGCTTGACGTATTCCGGGTGCTTTTTGAAAGCTTCGATCGCTTTGGCGTCCGATGGATGGCTAGGGTCGAGTTTAGCTCCGGCTTTGAGCAATTCCTCCACCGCAGCGGCAGGAACCCGACTGTATCCCTTCAAAGACTTGCCGAAGGCAGAGAGGGGTGTGTCTTGATAAGCAAGACGTTCGTCACGAGCATTGACGTCTGCTCCGGCTTTGATGAGCAGCCGAACTTTCTCGGGAACAGGATCGGAAGAGAGAGCAAGATGAAGTGGAGTTATTCCGTCTTTGTCCGTCTCGCATGGATCCGCCCCGGCTTTGATCAACAACTTTGCCGCGTCAACAGGTAAAAAAAGGGTGGAGATTGCGTAAAAAAGCGGTGAGCGTCCGCTTTTGTTCTTTGCCTTGGGATCACATCCGGCCGCCAACAGAGTTTGCACAACCTCTTGAGTGTAGTTGGCGCTCACTGCCGCATGCAGAATGGAGTTTCCGGAATTATCGGTCGCTTTCAAATCCGCCCCGGCAGCTATGGCTGCTTTGAGCATTTTGAATCGATCGGATCCATACTTCACATAATCCATAAGAGGAGTCTCCCCACTGCTATTTTTTTCATTGATATCTAATCCTGCCTTAATAAGCACATCCATGACTTCGGGAGTTTTGGCGGAGAAAAGAGCCGTCTCTCCGGCCTTATCCTTGATTTTGACATCTATTCCTTTGTCGATAAGCCATTGGGCAACTTTTTGAGAAAAGCAACCAAGATTCATCAGAAGCGTCTGTCCTTGTTTGTTCACTGCCGTAAGATCCGCTCCCGCTTCGTGAAACTTTTCGATGATTGAAATCAATACCTCACCGTCAATCTTTTCTACAACATACATGTCTATGCCCGTCAGCACATCCGCAGGAGCCTTAACCCCGCTCGAAAGCAAGGCATCAAGCGCTTTGACACATATTGTCCCCAACGTGGCGACAGGAAGATCTGTGGGACAAGGAGGCAGGGGATGAGCTGCTGCCGTACGCCATGTTTGTTCGTCTATCTTTGCCCCGGCATTCGAGAGACTTTTGATGATGTCGGGCAGGAAGCGGTAGCGGGTAAGCTGGTCCCTGTACGTTGGAGACAACGTGCGTTCCGGAAAGATCATATTATAGCCATCTACACGATCCATATCATTGTAAAACGCCTGCTGAATGGTGGGAATTTTGCCCACGTCCGGTTTTGCTCCATTCTTGAGCAATGTCTGCACAACGTCAGAGCGGTACTCGCGTACAGCGCGATCCAGTGGAGTGTCTCCGTAGTTATCCTTCGCATTCGGGTCTTGCCCTGCTTGCTGAATGAGGAGTTCTGCTGTTGCGGCATCCTGTACGAAGTCGAGTATGGGAATACTTCCTTCACTTTTATCTACGTCGCTCCCTGCCTCCAGAAGGGCCTTCACTACAGCCGCCGGACGGTGGCTCCAGACGGCATAGACAAGGGGTGAGGCGAGAGTAACGCTCTCTCTTGCCTTGGGATCGGCGCCGGCTGCTATTAATTCCTTGACCATTTGTTCCGATTTTGCTAGCTCCGGCAGGTTTTCCGGAGTAAGTGAAGCAGCAAAATAATCCTTAAAAATCTTGCACACTTCCTGCGTGTACCCCATTCTTTCAGAATGGGTTAATTTTGCCAGTTCCGCATCTTCTTTGAGCATTTTTTTCACCCCTTTGACATCGTCCAGTGCCACCAAAGCCGTGAAAATCGCTTTCTTGTCCTCCTCCTGGGAAGGATCAAGCTTGAGTCCTAAGGCGAACATCAAGCGCATGCTATCGGCAGGTGTTTGCATTCCAAGAATGGGAGTACCGTCCTCATTACGAGCATTGATGTCGCACCCGCGACGCACGAGGTAGGCTACACATTCCGGTTGGATGCCTGCGGCAGACAAAATGAGCTTGCCCGCACGAGGGGAGCCCCCGGGCGGTGTGGGTGTCTTCTGTTTGAAGTCCAGTCCGCTTTTCACATATTCCTCAACCTTCGATAAGCACGGAGCGAACCTATATAACCATTCGAGTAATTTTTCTGAGCTGTTGTTTTTGAGCAGGTCTGTCTCCCACTCTTCGGGAGCTTTTTTCTCATCAGCGCAGATACGAAGCAATTCGCGGATCGATACGCTGTTGGCGTAGTCGTAGGCGGTCTTTCCATTCCCGTCTTTGACGGTCACGTCAGCTCCCTTTGCTACCAACCAGCAGACAGCCAAGCGGGCGTTGAGGGCAGCAGCATGCATAAGCGGAGTTTGTCCCTGTTCATCGCGATTGTTGACTTTTGAGGCAGAGGTGACGGAACGCAGCTCTTTGAGCAAACGAGCCTGTGCTTTTTTCGCAGCGTCTCCCTTTTCGTCCTTTTTACCGGCTTTTTCTTTTCCTTTTTTATCCTTGGTGTCCTTACCTTTCTTGGTACTGTTTTTCGCCGTTGGGAAGAGGATGCTTAGCCCGTGCAACGATTTAGGTATAGAAGTTTTAGACACTGTCTTTCCTTCTGCCGTCGAAAGAAGTGCAAAACACATCGACAAAACACAAAAATAGCGCTTGGCTTGTTCTAATAACAATTTAATAACAGAAAATGAGGGCATGACGAAACGTATGAAACTGTGGGGACAATATCAGTTATCTTAGTAAAGGTCAAGATTAAAAAGCATATCATGGAGACAGATGGGTTTCCCAAAAACATGCACAACACGCACATTATCAACAAATCGTAAATCAAGACGTGGACGATGGACGGTGTATGATGGACAAAACTGCCGACGGCTGTAAGGAAGTTCGGACAAAATGCGCGAGCATTTTGCCCGAAGGGCTCAGCGCCGATGGGGCGGCGCTGAGTCAAGGTGGTTCCGACGAGTCACCGCTAGGCGCCCCCGGCGCCCCCTCCTCCCGCCGCTTTCCTTCTATCACCGCACCTGTGTTCTCGAAAATTCCGCTACGCATCCGCTCCGCTAGTTTGCGTCAACGGCGCGGAATCTCCCAAATCGTAAATCTGCCATCTCTAAAAACTCTTCATCGGGAGGAAACGAAGGGGAAAAAGAGAGAGAGAGGAGGAAGATATAAAAAAA
>CANQYL010000055.1 GCA_947628035.1 uncultured Akkermansia sp.
ACCTCGAAAAGGAGGAGAAGGCGACTCTTATTGCTCTTTCGTTCCCTATAAAATTGAGTTTTTCGAGATGGCAGATTATCACGATTTTTGATGCGTATAAACTATGATATCAATCAATAAGAGCATTCTCTCCGTTGATGAGCTTCTCTCAAATGCGGTTGACCCGGGAATCAACTCTTTTTCTTGGGCTGGGGCTGGGCAGGCTGTTCCCTATCGGGATCCGTTTTCTTTCCGAGGTAATTCGGCAGCTCCACGCCGACGGATGAGGCCAGATCGTGCAGCGGGAGTGTGCCCGTGACGAGATTCTGCACAAAAGATCCCACGGTGCCGCTCTGCGTGTCTGAACCTCCCCCCATCACAATCACCTTGTCAAACTTGAGTCCACGCACGGCAGAGGCCTGCGTCTCCACGATCTTAGGAAGTTGCTCGGTGACGAGCAATCCGGAGGCAGCTTGGGCATCACCGGCTGCTTGGACGATGTTGCGGAATCCGGTAGCCTTCGCTTCAAGTGCCGCCTGGATGGCAGCCGCCTGTCCGCGTCCGACCATTTCCAGACCCTCCCCTTCAGCCTTCTTCTTGAGCAGGAGGGCATCCGCCTCACCCTTGGCAAGTTTGATGGCGGCGTTGCCTTCAGCCTCCTTGGCAATGACGAGAGCATCCGCCTTACCCTGTTCTTCTTTCACTCGTACGGCTGCGGCTGCTTCGGCGGCGATTTCCTGCTTGCGTTTGAGAATTTCAGCGGCAACGATTTCATTGGCTGTTTGCTTGGCACGTTCGAGGTCGGCGCGTTTCATTTCCGCTTCACGAGAGGCGATATAGCCGGCTTCTTCCGCCTTGGCAGCTTGTTCACGTTCGGCGACGAGGGCGATACGTTGAGCCTCTGCCTGGCGCACTTTGAGCTTAGCATTGGAGTCTGCCACTTTCATCTCGGCTTCGTTGTTGCCCTCCACGGCAGCAGCATTTGCGAGAGCCACTTGAATCGTCTGATCCCGCAGGGCTTCCGCTTTGCCTATCTCACCGCGGCGTGTTTCCTCCGCCACCTTGATCATGGCGTCGTTGATGGCCCGCGCGGCGGCCTCTTGTCCCAAGGCTGCGATGTAGCCGGAGGCGTCGCGGATATCTGTGATGTTGGCATTGATGAGGTAGAGTCCCACCTTGTGCAATTCGACATCCACGCCGCCCGTAATGCCCTTGATGAGTTTCTCTCGGTCAGCGTTGATTTCTTCAATGGTCAGGGATGCAATCACCACACGCATCTGACCCATGATGATCTCGGAGGCGAGATCTCGAATATCCTGTCGGGAGCGGCCCAGCAAGCGGCTTGCGGCATTCTGCATGATTTCGGGTTGCGTGCTGATGCCTACGATGAATGAGGAAGGTACGTCCACTCGTATATTCTGGCTGGAGAGCGCCCCCTTGAGCGGCACATCAATGTTGATGGGGTTAAGATCCATGAAGGCGTAGCTTTGGATCACAGGCATCACAAAGGTGGCTCCGCCGTGGATGCATTTGGCGGATCTGCCTGCTCCTACGTTGCCGTAAACGATGAGGATCTTGTCCGATGGACACATCTTGTAACGGCTGAAGAGGAACGCTACGGAACCGACGATGGCGAGAACAATGACAAGGATGCCGATGATAGCCGAGGATGGAAATTCCGCGGTTTGCTGAGCGAGGGTGACGAATGATGGAGTCATGAGTTTGTTTTAGGAATTGGTGGGTGTGAGGGGGCGGACGGTGAGGCAGGTGGTGCTGGCCTGCACGACAACAATGCGGGTTTGGGATGGAAGAGGGGAATCGCCGAATTGCACGGCCGCCATCGTCACAAGACGGCTGGGATGCGATACCTGTACCTGCCCTCCCGGCTCGCCGTGCGGTGGGATGGTGACATAGACCGTGCCTGTGGCGCCTTCCAGCTCCGCGTAGTTAAGCGACCCGTCGGATTTAAGTCCATAGATGAGTCGCATGAGACCGGCTATGATAAAGAAGAGCAGAAGACCGAGGGCGAGGCCTGCGATGATGGAGGGAAGGACACCGCAACCCATCTGCACGGCAATGTAGCCTCCCCAGCCCAGCCCTAGAAGGAAGCCGATAATGGCTCGTACGGAAACGGCGCCCGTCGCGCCATCCGGCGTATCGCTCGGCACGTCCACATCTGCGTCACCTCCGAAATCCATGAAGAAGGAGAGAATCATACTGCCGAGGGTGAGCAGGGTCGCGATCCAAGCAATGGCGCAGAAAATTCCACGGGCGGACGTGAAATCCGGCAGGAGGTCAGCGGTACGCAAAACGTCCGTGATGGAGGAGAGAATGCGCAGGAAGGTATCCATACAGGGGTTACTTTAACACCGAGCCTTATGATTCGTCAATGATATTTTGCACTTGCATCCAATGAGTTCAAGGTCTAGAATGAACACCGACATGGGGGAGACCGAAATCCGCACTCTTTTGGATGAAGCCCGCAATAAAGGGTGGAGTGACCAGACTCTGGTTCAGCGCGCCATGGATATGGCTCGTGTCGTAAACGTCGCTGCCCTGAAATTTTTACGCAGTGAAGAGCGTATTTTCCTCTCCGCCATGTCGAGATTGGTGCAAGACGCCGGGGAACGACGATTTGTGCAGGAGATGTGTGACGGGGTTCTGACCGGAGAGGGGGAGGCAGCGGTGGGGGAATTGAGGCGATTGGTGGCGCAGCATGGCGGAGTACCCACTTTTTTCAACTCGATGGGGAGGCTGCGCATTAAGGCGGCGGAAATGGCGCCCCGTGGGATGCAGTCAGCAGCTGTAGCCGAGGTGAAACGCGTCTTTCGCTCTACCTTCGGGGAGCTCGTTTTACCCACGCAGGTGAACAAGATCAGCCGCCGTGCAGAAACTTTCCAAAAGGAGGGCATACGGCTTATCCTTTCCCCGCTATCCCCGGCCGTCTTTGGCAACAAAAGCTCCGAATTATATGCCCAACACCTCCGAGCTGTCATCTCCAAACAGCGCGGCGTCGGTATCGCGGTGCAGACCCATCGCCTCTGCCCGGGCATCTCACCCGCGTCTCCTGAGTTCGGTACGAAACGCTTGGCGGAACTTCTCGTCCTGCTCGTGAAGGAGGCGACAGCTGCCGAGGGCTGCCCCGTCGTTGTGCAGCCGCACTGTGGGGACACCTTGCCGCTGGTAGCGGATGCTGTGAAACTGGTGTTGGATCACCCGGAGACGAGGGATGCAGACGTTCGGCTGGAGTTGCCGGCGTATTTGCACACGAGTGTGGGGGTATTGCGTGGGCTCATCGAATGGGCTGAGATGAGGGAAAAGCGCGGCGCTGCTCCCCTCAAGGTTGTGTTGATAAAAGGAGATTGGTTGGAGGATGAACGAGTCAGTTGCGCCTACTACGGAACCCAGGCTCAGCTATGCTCCGGAAAGACGGAGGTGGATGTGAATTACGCCCGTTTGCTCAATGCGGCCACCGATAGTTCGCCCGGTGCGATTACCCCCTTGATAGGAACGCAGGACTTGGTACACCTTTGCTATGGAGTGTTGCGTTGGGTGCGTGCGGGCAGGGAGGGACTGCCGGAGCTGACATTGCTCTACGGGTTTGGAAACCACGTGGGAAGGTTCTTTGCTCATTTGGGCTGCAGAGTGAACTTGCTTTCGGGCATTGCCTCTGAAGAATCGGGGAGCCGTCTTTTTGAACGCCACCTTCTCTCCGTAATCCATGAATTGTCGCGTCCGGGAGGATTCCTTACAGCGGGATACGCGCCGGATGTTCAGGCTGCGGACTGGTCAGGCAGGTCCAAGCCCCTCATGGCGGCCAATAGCCCGATAGAACCGCGCAGCCAGACGGAGCCAATGATGGTCGGGGATTGGCATCCCGGCAACATGAGCCGCCTCCTCAATCGGGCGGAAGTCAACCGTTTTTACGCCGCTGCAAAGACCGAAAAGGAGCGCGCTCAGGAGCCCATCCCTCTTGTCGTGGGGGGAGAGCGATTGCAGACTCCACTCATCTGCATCCATCGTTCTCTCACTGTCCCCAGGTTGGAGGATTACCGCTTCTTCAGCGCAGACTATGCGGCTGTAGAGCGCGTCCTGGAGATGGCTCTCGATGCATCCCGACAGGGGGTGCTACCAGAGGAAGAACGTCGAGCGGCACTGGCCCGGGCGGCAAAGGATTTGCAGAAACGCCATGTGGAATTGGCGGCTCTGCTGGCCCGGGATGCCGGCTTCACGTTGACGGACGCGGAGCGAGAGGTGCGTGATGCAGTGGATGCTTTGCGTTTCCACAGTTCCGGGGATGCGGAATTGGACGGTCTGCTGGATGGCGCCACTCCCCAACCCGTCGGTATCGTTGTCGTTTCTACGAGTTCTGCGCATCCGCTCGTCGAGGCTGCTGATTCCATAGCAACTGCATGGACGGGAGGCAATACCATCATCTACAAACCAACTGCCTATACGACACTGCTCGGAAAGCGTTTTGCTGAATTGCTCGAGGCGGTCGGAGTTCGGTTGTTTTTCCTGCCTTGCGTGGACAATGAGATCGGGCAGAGACTCATGACGGACTCGAGGGTGAAAGCTGTGCTTTGCGAGGGCACGCAGGAGACGGCTCATCGTCTCGGTACGCAAGCTCCGCAAACATCTGTGTTCTGCGCACCGGCACACGGCCCATCGGTTTACCTTTCCTCCACCTGCGCTTGGCAGAAGGCTGTTCGCGAGCTCGTTTCCGTCGGTCTTTTCCGCAGCGGACAGAGTCCATCATGTCCCCATGTGATCCTGGTGCACGAGAAATTGTACGATATGCCCGCCTTCCGCTCGGCGATTGAGGATGCGGTGGAAAGTGTGGAGGCAAAGCCAACCTGGCTGGAGGGGGCGGATTTGGGTCCCGTCTCCACCCCCCTGAACGACGAGGAACGTAAGTTGCTGGCATCTTTGCCGGAGACAGAGGAATGGTGGGTCAAACCACGCGGCACGGACCCGGGAACTCAGCTCTGGAGTGCGGGTCTCATCGGTAAGGTTACTCCGCAGAGTCCCGTTTTGCGTCATGGAATGAGGTTGCCCCTGATCGGATTGGTGCGCGTAAAAGGAATGCAGGAGGCTGCCGCTATCCAGCGACGTCTGGCTCAGGGTTCCCGTGCTGTGATCTATTCTCGCGACGAAGAGGAAATCAACGACTGGGAGCGCGAAGTCGCCTGCCGGGAAATTGCGGTCAATTGCTCTCCTCATCGGCGACCGGGAATCATTCCTGTCCCGATGTGGATGACTTCGCTGAATGCCGCTACGGGTCCGCTGAGCGGAACCCTCAACGCGCGCGTTGCTTTGTGCCGTTGGCAAGAAACGAACCGTCCCACCATGCGCAGCGCCCGCCGCCACCTCTCCTTCGATCCGAAGGATGTGCTGCCTCCATCCTCAAGTGTGGAGGAGGCCATGCGGCTTTCATCCGCAGCTGATTCGGTTTCTTTCTGGTGGGAAAACGAATTCTCCCTCTCCAAGGAATTTGCGACAGTGGATGGAATCACGGCAGTCACGTCGTATTCATCCGTGCATGAAGTGCTCCGAGTGGAGAAGGAAATGAGTGATGCTGATGTAGCAATCTATCTGATGGCGGCGATGCAAGTGCAGAGCCGTCTGGAGTTGAGTATCGCCGCTCCGCGGCAGTGGCTTACTCTCTTTGGCGAGCAATACGGTGTGCCCATCAGCACGGAGGATCGCACCGAGTTCGAAGCTTCTTTCCCGTCTCTCGCCTCCCGCGCCGTCCTCTTGCGTGACCCCGCTGCAACCGATCAGACCATCGCCCATGCGGCAACTTGCGGTCTGCGCGTCCAAAACGCTCCCATCCTCGCCAATGCTCGCGTGGAGATGCTTTATCATGTTGTCGAACGCGTCCGCATCTCCCCCTCGGATGTCAGTGATACAAAGTGATGGTCTTCAGTGTCGCGAGCGTCCATCATCCCAGCCGGATTGCTGGTGGCGTTTTCGAGTAGCCTTTTCTCGTTCCTCGCGTTCGACTTCCAAACGAGCGGCTTCTTGTTCGTCCTCAACTGTCGGGGCATCGTCGGCAAAGGCGTCAGTGCCATCGGTATGCACAGGTTGTGGCACATCGGATTTGAGCGCGGCTTCTATGCCCGGACGGACGGCGTTAAAGAAGCTTCGTACGATGGCAGCTGCAACGTGTCCCCCTGAGATTTTCTGGTGGGGACGACCTTCGTAGAGAGCAGCATAAGCGAACCGCGGGTTGTCTGCCGGGAGGAAACCGGCAAACCAGGCCAGACGACAGTCATCCGAGGGACGTCCCCATTGGGCAGTGCCTGTCTTGCCCGCGTTGGAAATCCAGGAGAGCGCGGCACGGCGTCCGGTACCTCCATCCACCACGGCGCGCATCCCTTTGCGGACAACCGCCAGGGACGGGGCCATATCGTTCATGTTGTTTTGCACGGTTGGAGTGAATTGATACACCACGTTGCCCTCCGGATCAAGCACTTGCCTAACGAGCTGAAGCTTGGGGAGGTAGTGACCGTTGGCAATGGCAGAGATGGCGTGAGCTACTTGCAGGGGAGTAGCCAGCAGAGGACCCTGCCCGATAGACATATTTGCAGCATCGCCGGCCATGAATCCTCGTCCGTAATTCCGGTACATCCATGCATCGTCCGGCACATTGCCCGCCTTGTCGGCGAGCGGAAGGCCGGTGACGGAGCCGTAGCCGAAGCGGCGAGCTGTTTCGCAGAGGCGTGCGGCGCCGATACGAGGTTCACGGGTAGCTGCCACCTGATACATGAAGGGGTTGTTGGAAAGGACGATGGCGGTGATGCAGTTGATGTTGCCGGCAAAGGCGCTGTGGTTGCGGAAGCTGTGATTGCCGATCATGATGCTCTGGGGGCAGTTGATGACCGTGTGCTCGTTGATGACGTGATAGCGCAGGGCAGCGGCAATAGTGATGGTTTTGAAGGTGGAGGCAGGCGGATAGACGCCCGCGAAAGCACGTGAGACAAGAGGGGTGCTTTTATCGGAGCGCAAAGCGTCGTAGTCCTTTTGCGAGATGGATGGTATGAACGCATTGGGGTCGTAGTTCGGCACAGAGGCCAGAACAAGTACCTCCCCCGTATGGACATCAACGAGGACGAAGGCGCCGCGACCAATCGTGTTTTCGCGCAGGGTTCGTTCAGCTGCTCGCTGCCAATCCATGTTCAACGTCGTAACGATGGTGTGCCCGGGGCAAGGCTTCACTTGAAGTTCATCGAGTATCTTGTTGCCCTGCTCATCGAACATGAGGCGCCACACCCCCGGGCGGCCGGTGAGTTGCTTGTTGAACTGCTTTTCCAGACCGAATCTCCCTTCGCGTCGTTCAAAAATGGGATCATTGTGGTTGATGGGACCGGTGGGCAGTTTGGCAGGAGAGCCGGTGTAGCCGAGAATATGGCAGGCGCTTTCCTTCGCGGGATACAGGCGCAGGTAGAGACTGATGAGCCGCCCCTTCTCAATTTTTTCTGCCTTGTCGCGCATCTTCTTTGTTAACTTGGCTCCTCGAATGGCAGGACCGATGGGCAGAGCGAGCCAACGGCGGTCTTTGTAATGACTAATGAGCTGCTGATCCGTTTTTTCGGTCACCTTGAACCCGGCGGCTTCAAAATCAGCTATCACCTTGCGCCCGATGCGTACGATTTCTTCCTCACTCACGTCTTTGACGAGTCGGTAGTCAATGGCGGGTTGCCACGCCACCTCCGAGCAGGCGTACACCTTGCCCTCGCGGTCGGTGATCATCCCGCGCGGCGCAGGTATGGTGAGCGACATAGTGCGTGCGTTTTTGCGGGTGAGGGCGTATGCCACACGCGAGGGATCGTGCACAGAAGGATCGTTGTTTGTGTCCAGAGGGACTCCTTCCGCTGTAGTGTGTACAGGAATTTCCTGTTGGAGCCCTTCGACGCGTAGGGGGGATGAGGGGTCGAGGACTCCGCCCTCAGCGTCTTCTTGCTGCACTCCTTCCGCCTGGGAGGGCGCCCGGTCTTCACCGCCGAGTTTCACAGTCTCTACCACATTTTCTTCCTCGTCCACAGGCACAGCCATCACATCATCCGGAATGCTGCCCGCATCGGGAGAAGATGCAGGCGTTGCGGGACTCGTGGCAGGAACAGAGGTCGGAACGGAAGGAGCGGATGGAAGAGTGGGCAGGGAGGGAGTAGCCTGCTGCGCGTTTAGAGAGGCGCAGACGAACAAGACTCCCAGCAGAAACGGAGAACCGTAGCGATTAACTCTGCTCTGCGCACGATCCATGGCTATCGAGGGGAAGACAAGGGGATCACAGGGAGTGCAGTCGTTCGACAGCCTGCTGCAAAGTCGGCAGGTCTTCAATGGAGATAACCATCGCTTCTTTGCAAATGCGCGCCATCATACCGGCGAGCGTTTTACCCGGTCCCATCTCAAGAAAGAGGCGCTCCCCTCGGTTCACCATATCCTGCATACAGGCAGCCCAGCGCACAGAACCGCATACTTGAGCCCCCAGCACCTCGCGAATGTGTTGTACGCTCTCCACCGGTCGTGCGGCGTAATTGCTGTACACCGGGATGGAGGGCATTTGCATGGGAACGGCTTCCAGTTCCGGGATGAGTTTGAGTTGAGCGCTCTTCATGAGTCGGCTGTGGTAAGCTCCCGCGACGTTGAGTTTCTTAGCGAGTTTGAAGCCTGCTTCCTTGGCGCGTGCCACGACAGCGTCAACTCCCTCCACGCTGCCGGAGACGACTGTTTGCCCCGGGCAGTTGTAGTTCGCCACATCCACATCACACTCCTGAGCGAGTTTCTGGACAGCCTCGTCACTCCCGCCTATCATAGCAGCCATCGCTCCCGGCGTCGCGCTGCACGCCTCCTCCATAAATGTTCCGCGTTTTTGAACGAGGCGCAGCCCCTCCTCAATGGCGAAGGTGCCTGCTGCCGCGTGAGCTGTGAATTCACCCAGTGAAAGACCGGCAGTCGCTACAGGTTGAATGTCTACTTGTTCCTTGAGCAATTTCCAAATGACAAGTCCATGCAGATAGAGCGCCGGCTGACAGTTGCAGGTACGCGTCAGCTCCTCGTCCGGTCCTTCAAACATAACTTTCGTCAGAGGGTAGCCCAACGCTGCATCCGCTCGATCCATCAGCTCGCGTGCCGTCTCGCTGGTCTCGTAAAAATCATGCCCCATGCCCACTTTTTGGGCTCCTTGCCCGGGAAATAAAAGTACTGCTTTCATGACGTCATTCTTCAGGGTCCTCTTCAGAGCCTCTCTCCCCCTATGCTAGCTGCTGTCAGCCTGTTTGTCAAGTTCAACCCCTTCTACACTTCAGGACAAAAGCATTGAAGAAAGATCTGCGCAATGCATACAAACTCTCTTAAATCACACAAAAAGCGGTATACTCAATGATACTTGAGAGTCCACGTGCATCACACGGATGCCTCAGAGGGAGGCGATTACAACCCTAACACGTAACGCCTAGTTTCCCTCAATTCCCTGTCGATCGTAAAGTTCCTTGTAAAGAGGTGAGGAGACGTAGAGTTGCTCGTGGGAACCATCGGCTATGATGGAACCATGGTCAAAGAGAAGGATGCGATCGGCATGCCTCAGGGTACTGAAACGGTGAGCAACAATGAGAGTTGTACGACCGGCGGAGATTTTCTCAAGCTCGCGCTGAATATCGCGTTCGCTTTCAGCATCCAGGGAAGCGGTTGCTTCATCAAGAATGAGGATGGGGGCATCCTTCACGAAGGCACGAGCAATGGCAACGCGTTGGCGTTGACCGCCGGAGAGAGAGCATCCTCCCTCCCCTACTTGAGAATCGAGCCCCTTCGCCATACCGCTAAGGAAAGGAGTTACGGCGGCGGCATCGGCAGCAGTTGTAATGCGACGATCTGAAGCATCCGGGCGACCGAGGGCGATATTTTCTCGAATTGTGCCGGAGAAGAGAAGCGCTTGTTGCCCTACTAGGGAGAGATGGGAACGCAAGTCGTGAGTGAGTACGTCTCGCACATCCACTCCATCCACCAACACAGCCCCGGAATCTACATCATAGAAGCGTGGAATGAGGGCGGCAAAAGTTGTCTTGCCCGCGCCACTGGAGCCGACAAGACCAACGATCTGACCTGCCGGAATATGCACGGAGATGTTCTTAAGCACGGGCTTGTCGGGGATGTACGAGAAGGAGACATCGCGAAACTCGATATCGCCACGGAGCGGCGAGGGAAGTTGAAGCGGATGCTCCGGTTCCGGCATGGTATTAGGAGCCGTGAGAATTTCCTCAATGCGGATAAGAGCGCCTTGCGTTTCATTGAGACGATTGAAAGCGGTGCCGGCCTTCTTCATGGAATCGAAGAGGAAGAAGAGGGCGGCAGCAACGGCGAGGAAATCCGTGAGAGTCATGCCGCACTCGCGCCCGCGCACGAGAAGGGCGCAGAGAGCAATGGCGGTGATGATCTCCATGAGCGGCAGGAGTGCGCGCTGGTACTTCACGAGCTTGAGGGAATTGCGGCAGTAATCTTGGGCCACTCGGGAAAATTCCATCACCTGACGCTCCTCCATGGAATACGCCCGCACTTCACGCATGGTCTCCAAATTTTGCTGCACTACGGCGTTGAGTTTTCCGAGATCTGTGAGGGCACGGCGGGCCTTCTGGGAGATACGCTTGCCGAAGAGGATGATGGGCCAGAGAGCAAGAGCGATCAGCACGGCGTTCAACAAGAAGAGTGCTGACTGCCCACTGTCTAGCATCATCCAAAGGAACGTAGCAACAGCGACCACACAAGTGATGGGTTGCTTAAAGAGATCGTTTGCCACGTTGGTAAGGACGGTCTGCACGGTTCCCGTGTCTGCAAGGGTGCGGCTGATGAGATCTCCTTTTTCATGGTTTTCCAAGAAGGAAATGGGGAGTTCCTGGAGTTTGTCGAACACCGTCTTTCGAACGGTAGCGGAGATGTTGACGCCAAGGATAGAGACCATAACCCCGTTGAGCCACATGGAAACTCCGCGCAGCAAGAACATGAGGGGCAACGCAGCGCAGGCAAGCAAAAGCACAAGCATAGGATTCTCCTGATGCAGCGTCTCTAGCGGTGGGAAATACTGAAAAAGCTTAGGCAACTCCTCCCCGCTGCCGGGTGTGTAGAATACCACGGGAAAAATGTACTTCACCATCACCGGAATGCCCAGCCCGCTCGCAGCCGATACCAGCACTCCCGTCAGGATAGCCATGATAAAAAGTCGGACGTGCGGCATCAAAAAGATTTGCACGTAGAAAAGCACACGTCGAAGAATTTGCATCATGACGCCCCTTCCTCCTTCCCGTTGGTTTCTGCTTGGCGTACCTGCTCATCGTAAAGGCTGCGGTACACATTGCAGCTTTCGTAGAGCTCAGTATGGGAGCCGTCCGCTATGATGCGACCCGCCTCAAAGACAAGAATACGCTGAGCCATGCGAATGGTGCTGAAGCGATGCGCGATGATGAAGGTGGTATGTCCACGAGCGAGTTGCTCCAGAGCCTCCTGGATGAGGGCCTCACTCTTCATGTCCAGAGCGGAAGTAGCCTCGTCCAAGATGAGGATGGGGGCATTCTTGAGGAAAGCTCGGGCAATGGAGACGCGCTGTGTCTGTCCTCCGGAGAGTCCTCCTCCGCTCTCACCGAGCTCATAGTTGTATCCCTCCGGCTTTTCTTGGACAAACTCTGTAACACGTGCGGAATCTCCGGCGGCAATCACCTGCTCATCGGTCGCATCCGGACGTCCAACGCGGATGTTCTCCATAATACTGTCTTTGAAGAGCGCCGAGAACTGGGAGACGAGGGCTATGTTCGCCGTACGCTCGCTGCGAGAGAGTTCGCGCACGTCAATCCCATCGATGCATATAGCACCGGAATCAACGTCGTAAAACCGGCAGATCAAGTTGATGAAGGTCGTCTTGCCTGAGCCGCTCGGCCCAACTAATGCTACAATTTGCCCGGCAGGAACATGCACCTCAACATCCCGCAACACAGGCTCCCCTTTCCGGTAGCTGAAACACACCTTCTTGAAATCTACCTCACCACGAACGGGCGAGGGTAGAGTCTTCGGCTCCTCAGGTTCCGGAGTCTTATCTTCCGCTTTGAGTATTTGGTCGAGGGCTTTTACCATGACTGCCATCAGTTGAGTTTGATTCAGGACGGTGGCAAGTCGTTTGAGGGGGTCGTAACAATAGTAGAACGCAGTGGCTATGGCTGCGAACTGTTCCATGGTGAGGCCGTCCCCGCAACCCCGATAAAGCGAATAGGCGAGAGCAAAAGAACTCACAATTTCCACCGCCGGCGCCAACGACAATCTCCAAGCCGACATGCGGATGATAAGTGAGTTAAATTGCGTCATCTGCTCATAGAGGAGATCGGACTGTCTTTTTTCCAGATTGAATGAGCGTACCTCTCGCTGGGCGGAGAGGGATTCCTCCACCGTGGCGGTAATAATCTGGGAGCCAACGAGAGATTGTTGCATACGACGTACCATGCGGCGTCCCACGTAACGCACAAGCGGCACCACCATCGCTGCCGCCAACAGGTTGCCCAACAGCATGGCGCTCTCGTCACTCATGAGGGCAGCGTAAACCAGGTAGCCCGCGGCGAACAGGAACGTCAATGGCTGGATGATGAGGTCATTCATCACGGTCACCATCTGTCCCTGCAAGTTATGGGCGAACTGGATGACAATCGTCATGAGCTCACCGCGGCGGTGACGATCAAAAAAGGAGAAAGAGAGTTGTTGCAAACGAGAAAAGACGTTTCCCCAGAGCTTGCGAAGAACATGCGTGCCCGCGCAGGCCAACATATACGAGTTTAAGTAGGTTCCCACACCTCGCACGATCATGACGAGAGGGATGAGCGCGATGGCGAGCCACAATTTCGCCGCCTCCATATCCTTCGGGGCAAAAGTACGTACCACCCAATCTTGCACTTCGGGGGGGAGCTCCTTCTCCCCGAATACAATGGGGAAAGCGACGTTGATGATCATCGGCAAACCAAAGCCGGCCGAAGCTGCCAGCGCACCAGCCAAAATAGCAGGGATGATCATGTAGAGCTCCGGGCGCATATACTCGTGCAGGACGGGATACAGCGTCCCCCACGTGTCGATGTCCTTGCCTTTGGCTTTCTCTTGAGCTTGGGACATGAAAGAGCGGCGGAAGGAGAGTAGCAGCGAGCGGAGAGGTTACGGCTCTTGCACCATGAATTTGAGCTCGCCCTCGCAGGTGATTTCTCCGTTCACCGTACAGCGACCAACAGCAACCCCGATAGCTCCGCGCATCTTGACGAGTTCAGTTTCAATGATAAGGATATCTCCCGGGACAACAGGACGACGCCACTTCACTTTGTCGCAGCTCATGAAGTAGCCTATCTTGCCCTGATTTTCCGGGATACGCAGCATGAGGATGGAAGCCACCTGCGCCATGGCCTCTACCTGAAGCACGCCGGGCATCACCGGATGCCCGGGGAAATGTCCCTGGAAGAAGAGCTCGTTCATGGTGAGGTTCTTCTGCCCGATGCACTTCGTATCTCCCTCAAAGCCAAGAATACGATCCACGAGCATGAAGGGGTAGCGGTGCGGCAGCAATTTAAGCACCTCCGCGGTATCCAGCACAGCGTCTCCCGCAGGCAGAACAATAGGCTTCGGACGCATGGCTTCCATGCTCTCGTAGGTCTTCTGCATCTTGGCGGCCATCTGCGTGTTGATACCGTGTCCCGGCATGATGGCGACGACATGACCAAGGATTCGTCGACCGTTTAAGATGAGATCCCCGATGAGATCCATGGCCTTGTGACGAGCGCACTCATTGTGATGTCTCAATCCACCCGCGCAGATATATTGGTCACCCTTGATAACGATGGCATTGTCCAATGTTCCTCCCTTGATGAGACCTTTGTCCAGCAACGGCTGAATGTCTTCGTAAAAGCAGAAGGTACGCGCGTCCGCCAATTCCTTCTCATAGATCTCCGGGGTGATAACAGAGGAGAAATATTGCGTGATCCTCCCATTCGGTCCCACCGCCGTGAGCGAAATGCGAAACTGTCTATCCGGCAGAATGATGATCTGGGAACCGTTCTTGGTCTCTACGGAAAGGGGCTCACGAATCTCCCACACGATATTCGGTGCCTCCTGTTCTTCAATCCCTGCCTGCTTGATGAGCTCCACAAACGGCGCCGCCGATCCGTCGCAAATGGGCGGCTCGCTCGCATCCATCTCAATAATTGCGTTGTCCACGCCCATTCCGGTCAGCGCAGAGAGAACGTGTTCCACCGTATGTACCCTCACGGATCCCTCAGCCAGCGTCGTCGCGCGTTCCACCGTCTGCACGTTGGCTGCAGAGGCAGCGATGAAGGGCTTGTCCGGCAGGTCGATACGGCGGAAGCGCAAGCCCGTGTTGGGTTCAGCGGGTTTGAGTGTCAGTTTCACCGCCTGTCCGGTGTGAAGGGAAGTGCCCTGCACCGAGGCACACTTTGCAAGAGTCTTTTGCTTAGCAATTGCCATAATTCCTTTCGTATTTTACACTTTTCCTCTCCCTTTGTGAAGCGAAAATTTATGGGATTCGTTTTCTGAATTTTTGTTCGTCTGAATCTCGGCTCACCTTTGTCCGTGACAAACGAATGGGAAGAAGCTCGCGTGAATAAACGAAAGCGTTCCGATCGATGGGCGGATTCGCCTGTCTGTCAGGGCAAACGCATTTGAGAATAGTGAAACAACGAAGAGAAGGCCCTTATTGATTGATATCATTATTGATACGTATCAAAAATCATAATAACAAGCGGTCATCATGATGATGGCTTTCAAGAGGACTCTGCATCCGTTAACAACCCAAAAAATCTGCGCAATGCGCACATTATTAATAAATCGTAATTCGTAAATAGGCAAACGCATTTCTATTGCGTTTGCCCTGGCCTGTCTGTCGTGCAATCTCTCGTTCACTGCACCCTCGAGAAGGGTCAGTCTTTACAGATGACGCGACCCTTTGCGGTGGGGTCATCCATGATGAGCATGTCGACACCGGGCACGTGAATAGAGCCGGAGGCGGGATTTTTGATGCTGAGCACCCGGGTTGTGAGAGTCGCCTGCACGTCTGATTTTTCAAAGGCAAGATCCGTGTCGATCATCTCGCAATCACGCAACACGAGATTGCGACAGTAGCAAAGCGGCTGAGTACCCACAATGGTACAATGCTCCAAGGTGAGGTTCTCCGCGAACCACGCGAGATACTCACCGGAGAGAAGCGTGTCACGCACCGTGACATTACGGCTGTGCCAAAGGGCATCCTTGGTGTGCAGCTCACAACGCTCCAGCACGGCACCCTCGACGTACTGGAAAGAATACTTGCCGTGGAGAGTGACATGGTGAAAGTCGAGTCCGCGGGAGCGCAGCATAAAGTACTCGCTCTCGGCCGTGCAATCGCGCATACGCATCCCATCAATGAACCAACCGAATTCCGGGGACTTGATCTCGCACTGAGAGAGGGTGACATCTCTGCACTCACGAAAAGCCTTGATGCCGTACAGACGAGTATCGGTCACCTCCGCGTGACGTGTGTACCACATAGCTGCCCGGCAATTGGGAGTGAGTTCGCAGTTTTCCAGACGAAACCCATCCACATGCCAACAAGGATAACGCAAGTCAAAAAAGCATCCCTGAGCGGTGATGTCCCTGCTCTCCTTGAGAGCGCTCTCCCCATCCGCCGGTCCTTCAAAGCGACATCCTCGCAAAAGCAGCCCGCAGCTGCCGTAGAGGGCACGCTCCTCATCGTATCTTTTTCCACAAATCGTTATCATGCCACACTGAAGCATCCCACGAACCCGGCAACCATGTGCAGGCTCGCAACCAAAAACCAACTCGGTCTCCTCTCAACGGACCTCCGGCAAATTCGCTGAGACAGATACTGAAGGGATAAGATAAAAAATCGGCACTTCAGCCTTGCATTCTCT
>CANQYL010000056.1 GCA_947628035.1 uncultured Akkermansia sp.
CGGGTCAAAGGGCAAACACCATTTTTTTTATCCCTTCTCATTTTCCTATGGGATGACAATGATCGTAAATCGTAAATAGGCAAACGCATTTCCTAATGCGTTTGCCCCGGGGCATCTGTAAAGGGGATTGACAGATTCAGGGGACATCTGATAGAATTCGCTGTACACCAATACGATTTCTATGGCAGCTACACTCATTGTACACGGACAGGAGAACATCGTTACGCCGGGCTTCTATATGCCCAACCGTCTTAGCAAACAATCCGGCAAAGCGCTTCACCATCTCTTGGAAGGAAAGATCTGCTACCTGATTGATTCCACCTTCCCGCCGGCGCCCGAAATCATGGAATACCTTAAGACGAAGGACATAACGATTGAATACTTCGATTTCCGTCACACCAATTCACGAGCCGTCCGCGAGCAGATACTCACCCACATGAACGAGGGGCGCAGCGTGGTGTTCCTGCCGGGTCAAGTGGCTAAGGTACGCGGGACGCTGGCTGATGTGCCGTCGCCATTTTTACGTCACCTGGGCAGTCTGCATATCGCACCCGTGCCGGTATTTCTCGGATATTACGGGGACACGCTCACGACTCTGTATCGGGAGAAAGAGGAGGAAAATTGCGTCGAAGAGTTTCATATCCTACCGAAGCTGGCGGCCGGTCCGCAGACGGGTGAACGATTGTTGGCAGCATGGATGCAGAAAGGTGAGGAGCTCTTTTCGAAGCGTCCGTTGCTGCAGGAATCCCTCACCACGCGTATCGTGACGGCGATGCGCATGAACCCATCCGTGGAGACGATCGACGGGATGACCGGAGCCGCACTGCCGAACTACAAGGCTCTGGGGGTGGCGATGACCGTGGCGAGGCTGCTGCGCAAACGGGAGGACAAGCGTATTGGGGTGATTCTGCCGCCGGGACCGGGCGGGCTCATCGCGATCCTCTCCTGTATGCTGGCGGGCATCACACCGGTCATCATCAACTACGCGAGCTCGCGCAGTGCTTTTGAAAGCACCGTACGTCAGGCCGATCTCCGAACTTTCATCACGGCACGCAAGTTCATGGAGAAGGTTCCCTCTTTCCCCTGGCCGGAGGAGCAACAACTCATCCTTGTGGAAGATCTCCTCAAGACTCTTTCCATGCCGGCGCTTATCGGCAACGTCCTTCTGGCGAAGGCCGCTCCCGTGCCGGTCATCGCCAAGATGTTTGATACGGACTCACACCACGGGGATGATGAGGCAGTCATGCTCTTCACCTCGGGATCTTCGGGCGAACCGAAGGGGGTGGCTCTCACGCATCGCATGATTCTGGCGAACGTGGCTCAGTGCGCCTGCCGCATCCCTCTCAGCAATGAGCGTTTCCTCGGCTCTCTCCCCATCTTTCACAGCTTCGGGCTGACGGTGACGCTCATGTTGCCCCTGCTGAATGGTTACCCCATCTGCGCCTATCCCAACCCGACCGAGGCTCGCACGCTCTGTGAACTTGTCAAGAAGTACAAGCTCACCTTGCTCGCCACCACCCCCACCTTTGCTCGTGCCATGTTGCGCCGCGCGGAGGAGGACACCTTCCGCTCCATCCACCACTTTATCGTCGGAGCAGAGAAACTCCAGCCCGACATTGAAAAGGAATTTCAGCGCAAATGCGGGGTTACTCTGCTGGAGGGGTATGGACTCACGGAAGCGACTCCTGTATGCTCCCTCAACATCTTGGATGCGCCGATGGTTCCCGGTTCCGCTTTCTATGTGCCCGGCAAGGTAGCACGCAGCATAGGAGCCCCCCTGCCCGGCATTGCTGTGCGCATCACCGATGTGGAGGATGACTCGAAGGAGCTCCCCCTCACCGAGAGAGGCATGATCTGGTTCCGCGGCGCCAACGTCTTCCACGGTTACGTCGGCAAACCGGAGCTCAACGATTCCATCTTCCACAACGGTTGGTTCAAGAGCGGAGATATCGGTCAGCTTGATCTCAACGGCTTTATCACCTTGGGGGGACGCCTCTCCCGCTTCTCCAAGATCGGCGGCGAGATGGTGCCGCACGAGGGAATTGAGCATGCGATTGCCCAAATCCTGCAGCTCCCGCCGGAAGATGGCGTGCAGATAGCCGTGACCGGAGTTATGGATGAGCAAAAGGGGGAGGCCCTCGTTCTGCTCTCTTCTCTGCCCGCCCATCAACGCAGTTCACAAGAACACGAGATCCTCGGCATGATCCGCCGCGAACTCGCCGACCGTGGTCTGCCCAACCTCTGGGCTCCGCGCTACCTTGTTCCCGTGGAAGCCATTCCCGTGCTGGCTACGGGCAAGATGGATCTGCGCGGCTGCCGCCTTCTGGCGGAAGAGGCTCTCATTGAGGAGAGTTCCGATTAAGCGCCGGAGGCGCCTATTTACGATTTAAGCAGAGCCGACAAGACGGCATGACATGACTCCCGCCGCTTTCTAGCCAACAACTCGCTTTGTTTCAAAAATTCCGCTGCGCTTCCGCTCCGCAAAAACGCGCGTTGCGCGCGAATTCTTCACATCGTCCATCGTACATCGTCCATCGTACATAAACAATGACTTATGCTGCATGATGTGCCATTAACTACCTATTGAGGGTGCTTTTTCTTGGGTCGGATGTGGTGTGGTTGTCTTGATTGCGCGCTTGTAAAAAGGGGAGTGGTATGGTAGGATGCAGGAAAGATGAAGGAGATTGAGAAACTCAGGGAGCAGATAGACGAGATCGACGGTTCCATCGTGGAACTGCTCAAAAAGCGCATGGACTGCGTGCATCGAGTGGGTGAGATCAAGGAGGCTGAAGGCGGCGCGCTGTTTGTACCGGAGAGGGAAAGCGCTCAGAGAGAAAAACTCGTGAGACTCAACGCCGGAGTCCTGCCGGAAGAAGCCCTCCTGAGCATCTACCGACAGATCATCAGCTGCGGTTACCTTCTGGAAGGAGGCCTCCGCATCGGGTACCTGGGTCCGGAGGGAACGTGGAGTCACCAAGCCGCTCTGGCGCGTTTTGGCGAAAGTGTCCATCTGCAACCCTTCCCATCATTTTCCCATGTGTTTGAGGCAACTGAGCGTGGGGAAGTGGACTACGCGGTGGTGCCCATCGAAAACAGCACAGACGGCTTTGTGACCCAGACAATGGATTTACTGATGACGAGCAGCCGGCTGCGCATTTGCGCGCAGATCCACCTGAACATCCGGAATTGCCTGCTCTCCAACGTGGCTCGTGAAGATATTCGGGTAATTTACTCGCACCCGCAGGTGTTGGGACAATGCCGTCACTGGCTCCAGCAGAACTTCCCTCAGGCGGAACAAATATCCACAGCCTCCACGGCCGCCGCCGCCAAGCTCGCCCTTCAGGACCAGAACAAACACTCCGCCGCGCTCGGCAGCCAACTCGTGGGCGAACTTCTCGGACTCAACGTCGCCGAGGAAAACATTCAGGATATCGCCAGCAACACCACGCGCTTCGCCGTCATCGGGACTCAACACACGCGCCCCACCGGCAAAGATCGATCCACCATCTGCTTCGGCGTGCCCCACAGTCCGGGCTCACTCGCCGACGTACTCACCCTCTTCAAGCAGCACGGCATCAATATCTACTGCATTGATTCCCGCCCGGCACGCCACACCTCATGGGAATACCTGTTCTCGATCGATGTGGAGGGGCACGAGGAGGCAGAGCCCTTGAAAAAATGCCTGGAGGAGGCTCGCCAAAAAGCGCCGATGCTCAAGCTCCTAGGCTCCTATCCGGAGTAAGAAAAGCTTCCAAACACGACCCAAGCACGATGGCTTTTACCCCTCACCAGGCTCTCGAACTCCTCAAAAAAGCGCACTCCTCCGGTCGTTTGCCTCACGCCATCCTCCTGTCCGGAACCAAAGAAGCCGGCACTCATACCCTTGCCCTGCGACTCGCAGAATACTTGGACGACGCCCACGCCGAAAGCATCGAACAGCTGATGCACCCGCTCGTGCGTATCGTGCGACCCAGCTCGAAAATACGCACCATCACGATCGATGCCGTACGCAGTGTGGAACCCTTTCTTGCCCTGCGCGCCCAGCCGGGAGAGACGAAACTGGTTATCGTGCTGGATGCAGACCGACTGACGGATGATTCTGCCAACGCCTTTTTGAAAACTCTTGAGGAGCCTCCTCCGCAGACTCTCATCATCCTTATCAGCGAAATGCCCAGTCGGCTGCTACCCACCATCCTGTCGCGCTGCATCCGTCTGGATCTGCCCTCCATGGGAACACATCTGCACCTGAGCGAAGCGCAGAAGAGGTTTCTCCCGGCGGTGAGGGATGCCATGACCAACCTCGGGACCGACGTGGCTGCGCTCGCTCTGAGGGCTGATTTCCAATCCCTGATGACCCAACTGCGCGAAGAAATTACTGACCGTATCACGTCCGACCTCAAGGCAGAAGCCAAGCTCATAGCCGAGGGCACGGACATCCGCGACTGGGAGGCACGCCAGAAGGACGCCACCGCCGCCATGATCGAGACAGAGTACCTGGGTATGCGTGCTCAAGTGCTGGAACTCATCAGTCTCTGTCTGGGGCAAGCGGTGCTGCTGGCTTCGCACGCGCCGGGGGTTCATCCCGTGATACCGGAGCTGGCAGATGTGGCAGAGAAAGAAGGAGCCGTGAACCTCCTGCGCCGCATGCGAGCCGTGGAAGCCCTGAAGAAAACGCTCAACTTTAACGTGCAGGAGGCTCTCGCCCTCGATGCCGGTTTCATTCAAATTATTGGCACCCCCTTATGAATAGCATGACTGGATTCGGAGCTGCCTCGGCAACTCTGCGCAATTTGACACTCTCTGTTGAAATCAGCGGTGTCAACCGCAAGCAAACCGAAATTATCATCAATCTTCCACGCAACTTCAGCGATCTGGAGCCCCGCGTGCGCGAAACCGCCACCGCAACCGTAGTCCGCGGCAGGGTCAGCATCTCTGTCTCTCTCTCAGAAAGTAAGACCGCCGGCGCAGATTTCTTGACTCTTCATACCGACAAGTTTCATTCTCTCTGCCAAATAGCCGATAAACTGCGCTCCTCCTCCCATCACAAGGTCTCTCTTTCCTTGGACACTCTCGTGCGCCTGGGCATCGTCACCAACTCCGTCGATGAACCCATCCCGTCTGACGAAGTATGGGAGAATGCTCTGAAAGATGCCCTTCTCCGAGCCCTGCACGCCTTCCGCGAAATGCGCGCCAGGGAAGGCAAAAATCTCCGCGCGGATCTCTTGCATCGCGTGGATACCCTCTGCAGCATGCGCGAAGACATGATGAGACAGGCGACAGACGCACCGCGGCATTACCGTGACCAGCTCCTCAAGCGTCTGAAAGAGCAGGGGTTGCCCATTGAGCTCCATGACGAACGCATCATCAAGGAAATCGCCCTCTTTGCGGATCGATGTGATGTGAGTGAAGAGATGACCCGACTGGCCTCCCACTTGGAACAATTCCGCACCCTCTGCCAAAGTGAAGAAAGTGTGGGACGCACGCTTGATTTTCTCTGTCAGGAAATATTCCGCGAGCTGAACACAACGGGCTCCAAAGCCAACAACGCCGCGCTCGCTCAAACTGTCGTCTTCGCCAAAACCGAGCTTGAAAAAATACGTGAACAGGTCCAAAATGTCGAATAACTCATCCGGTTCTCTCCTCATCGTCTCCGGTCCCAGCGGCAGCGGTAAGACAACCCTCTGTCGCCGCGCGGAAAAAGAGGGTCTCACCTCCTACTCCATCTCGTGCACGACCCGTCCCCCGCGCCCCGGCGAAGTCCACGGAACCGACTATTATTTCCTCTCCCAAGCTGAATTTGATGCCCGCGTCGCCACCGGTGACTTCCTCGAGCACGCCTGTGTGCACGGCAACAATTACGGCACGCTCAAGAGCGAGGTGCTACGCTTGCTCTCAGCGGGCAAGAATGTTGTGATGGACATTGATGTGCAGGGCGCCGCCAGTATACGCGCCTGCACCGACCCTGATATCCGCCGCGCATACGCCGACGTGTATATCCATGTGCCTCCGGATGAGTTGGAGAAACGTCTGCGCGGTCGAAAGACCGACAGCGAGGAAGTGATTCAACTGCGGCTGCACAACGCGGCGAGAGAAGATGCTCGCAGCGGTGAGTACCAGTACATCCTCGTCTCCGCCGACAAGGAACAGGACTACGCTTGTTTCAAGACGCTGCTCGCAAGCTTGTCCATGCGAACCATACTGAAGAAGCACGACTGAATCTGCTTGCCATTTTCACCTGATTGCGCGATACTCTCCGCGCGACGAAGATGCCATGAAATTTCTGCGACGCAACCTGAGTCTCATGTTAGCAGTGAGGTACCTGAACCCCCTGCGGACGATGTTTTCCATCATCACGCTCATCTGTCTGGGCGGTGTAGCCCTCGGCGTGATGGTTCTCATCGTCGTACTCAGTGTGATGGAAGGTTTGCAGAAAGAGATGGAAACTCGCACCCTCGCCTTTACCCCTCATCTCGTCATTTCACTCTATGAGCAAGGAAGTCTCGTCACCCTGAGCGAGGAAGAGTCCGGTTGGCCCTCCCTTGCCGAAAAAATAGCCCACTCCCCCGGCGTCGTCAGCGCCTACCCCTTGTTGGAGCAGGATGCTTTCCTTCAAGGAGAGAATTCCCGCCTCAGCACCCGCTTCCAAGCCATCGACCCCTCCAACAAAGCCCAGGTTCAACCCTTGCTTCCCATGCTCCGCGAAGGCACCTTTGACTTCGGCGAGGGATTGGACCAAGAATGCGTCATTTCCGCACAGACCGCACGTGCCCTCGGCATCGGCGTCGGCGACCAAGTACACATCACCCCCGTGGGCAGCATTGACCGCGTTGCCAGCATCTACACCTTGATCCAATCTCCGTTGCAGACGCACGCCGACCCGGAACTTTTGCCCGCGCTTCGTGATGTGTTCAGGGGAGCTAGCGTTGCAAAAGGCGGAGAGATTGCCTCGCCGCAGAAATTGAACTCCCTGGCGGAGCGCATTCACTCCATGGATCCGGAAAAATTACGCACGAGCGAACGCGAATTGATGGGCGATTTTTATGAGGATGTCATGGATCATATCGGCGATGTCCCCTTCACCCAGGCTGAGAAAGAACGCTGGCTGGAAAGAGCGGAAAAGCTCGCTTCCTTGGATCGAGATAAAGAGGACGGCAAGGAAGTGAAGTCCATCAATGAAATGATCATGCCCATGGATCTGAACGTGATCGGCATCTACCAGCCTCCCGAAAACATGCCCGGTCCCGGCGTTTTCCTTCCTCTCACGATCGCACAGGATCTCGTGGGCTATGGCTCCCGCGGCATGAATGAAGTGCTGGGTCTCTGCGTACGTATTGAAAACCCAAACTTAACCGCCGATATCGAGAGCGATATCTACGCCAAACTCCCTGATCTCTCAAAACCTTCCCCCACTCGACCGGGCGGCCTTTACTGGAGAGTCTCCTCATGGATGAACAACTTGCAGCAGTGGTTCAAACTCATCGCCAATGAGCGGACGATGATGAGCTTCGTCCTCTCTATCATCTCGCTGATCGCGAGCTTCTGCATCATGGCCGTCATGTTTACGATGAGTCTCCAACGCAAGCGAGAAATAGCTGTTCTGCAAGCCCTTGGCGCCACTCCCTCCAAAATTATGGCCATCTTTACCTGGCAGGGCGTCATCATCGGCATCGGCGGAGCCCTCCTGGGTATCCTGTTGGCTCTCATTGTTCTCTACTACCGCCTGGAGATTCAGTCTTTCCTTGCCGGCATCGGTTTGGACCCCTTCCCTATGGAAGCCCACGGCATCACCCTCCCGGCGGAGTACAATCCATCCACTTTTGCCAGACAGGCCATCATGGCCTTTTTGATGGTAACGGTTGCCTCCATCATCCCCGCCTTTTTCATCTCTCGACAAGATCCTGCCAAAGCCCTTCGTTCCAACTGATGCAGATATATTGGATAGAAAATCAGAAACGCTGCGGCCCCGCCTCAGTTCCGGATATCCTCTCCAAGCTGGAGCTCGGCGAACTCTCGCCCACCACCCTGACCTGGCACTCCGGATGCCCCGGATGGGTTCCTCTGGAAAAATTACCGGCTCTGCGCGACTATGTGGACTCTCACCCTTCCCACGGCGACGTTCCACCTCCAGCTCCTTCCCGGGACGATACGCCCAAAATGCCGGTGAATGCCTCCCCTCCTCAAGACGAGGCTATCGTCCCGGTTATCCCCATGGAGTCGCTCCTCGTAGGATTCGGCCCCAGGCTGCTGGCTCGCCTCATAGATTGCTCCCTTTATGTCACAACTCTGCTGGGCATCATGTTCTTGCTGAACGTCCCCTACCAACCTTATTTCCAACCGGGAAATCCTCTTTTTTGGTTGCCTCTTGTCCTTCTTGAAGGCATCTCTCTGTACTTCTTGCACACGACTCCGGGAAAATTCTGGATGGGCATCGGTATGACTCCTCTAGGAAACCATTCCGGACTCGGCGTCTGCACCCTGCGCAGTTTCCTTGTCTTTATCCTGGGGATGGGCTGTATGCTGCCTCTCCTCGCCCCCATCACCGCCATCCTCACCTTCCTTGGCATCCGCCGCAATAAAATCACATACTGGGATATGCGAACCGCTATCATCCCGGTTTGCCCCAACCGGTCGATCTCCCCTCTCCGCATCATCAGCACGATTTTCCTGCTTTACATCTGCCTCCAGCTCTCTTCATTTGCCATGCAGCCGTGGATACCCGACATGCTCAACGAGATCCACATGCAGAACCCCGATGCTGCCTCATGGCTACAGTCTTTCCTGGCTCCTTAGGCTCCCCCTGCATTAGCGAGTCCCGCCTCCTCGGGCGGAAGGAAGTTCTTAAAGCGGGCTTTATCGATGGCCTTCATGTATGCCTCGTGCGGGGAAACGATACCCTGCTGCAGTTTTTGCCAAATAGCGTCATCCATAAACTGCATGCCTAACGACTTCCCGCTCACAATGACATCGGCCAGCTTCTGAGTCGCCCCTTCTCGTATAATCGCGCTCACCGCCGGCGTCGCAAACAGAATCTCGTTCACCGCCACGCGGCCCGGCTTGTCACACCTCTTCATCAGCAACTGCGCGACAACACCGCGTAGCGACCCAGCAAGCATCGTGCGTGCCTGCGCCTGCTGCTCCGCCGGAAACACGTCGATAATACGATCCACCGTCTTTCGCGCGTTGTTAGTGTGCAATGTGCCAAAGACAAGCAACCCCGTTTCTGCCGCTGTGAGCGCAAGGGAAATGGTTTCCAGATCTCGCATTTCGCCGACGAGTACGATATCCGTGTCCTCACGCAGAGAGGCGCGTAATCCGTCCGCGAAAGAGGGACAATTTGTGGGCACCTCGCGCTGAGTGATGAGGCTCTTCTTGGAGGGGTGGACGAACTCGATGGGCTCCTCAACGGTGATGATATGCCGGGTAAAGTTGGTGTTGATGTAATCGATGAGCGCGGCGAGGGTCGTTGACTTCCCGGAACCGGTCGGACCCGTGACGAGGACGAGGCCTGCGCGCATCTCGGCGAGTCGTTTGATTTGGTCGGGCACGTTGAGTTCCTCGAGCGTCAGTATCTTTGTCGGGATGATACGAAACACGCAGCAATACCCGCGCTGTTGCTTCATATAGTTGCTACGAAAACGCGAGGTGGAATCCATTTCGTACGCAAAGTCGGCATCTCCCCCTTTCTCGTACGTCTCCCATAGTTTGGGCGGACAGATAGGCTTCATGAGTTCCACCATCTGCTCGTGAGTGAGTATCTCATCCCCTATCGGCGTGATGTCCCCGTGCACTCGAATTTTCGGCGGTTGCCCTTCCGAAAGATGAAGATCCGAGCCTCCCTTTTCAATGAGTAGGTGAAAGTAGGTATGTATTTTGGGTTCCATGGCTTGGTGAAAGATTTGAAATTATGAAGTGATTGCTCCGTCTCGTGTCACCCTCATGCGCCCGTTTGTTCCGGGTGATTCTTGAGGAAGATCTCCATCGTGGCTTTGTCCGTGGCTCGCAGGTTGCATTCCATCGCACTGATGTCTCCCTTCAAGTAGAGTTCCTGCAAGGCATCGTCCATAAGCCTCATCCCCTGCGCCTTGCCGGTCTGAATGATACCGGGGATCATGAATGTCTTACCCTCGCGGATGCAGTTGGCAATGGCTGCTGTGTTGACCAGAAGCTCCAGAGCCATCACCCGACCCTTGCCATCCTTCTTGGGTATAAGCTGCTGGGATAAGACTCCTCGCAGTGACTCCGCCACCATAATGCGGATGTGTTCACGCTCATCCACCGGGAAAGCATCTAAGATACGGTCTATCGTACGGGAGGCGCTACCGGTGTGCAAGGTGCCCAGCACGAGGTGCCCTGTCTCCGCCGCTGTGAGCGCCAGCGATATTGTCTCCAAATTTCGCATCTCCCCCACCATAATCACATCCGGATCTTCACGCAAGGCTGCCCTCAGAGCACGGGCAAAAGACTCCGTGTGGCGGTGGACCTCGCGTTGATTCACCTGACAGCCGGCCGGCTCAAACACGGCCTCAATGGGATCCTCCAAAGTAATGATATGATCCTTGCGATCCTCGTTGATGAATTGGATGATACTCGCCAGAGTGGTTGACTTGCCGGAGCCCACAGCTCCCGTCACGAGGATGAGACCGTTGGTGAAACGAGTGAGGGGTTTGATGTGTTCCACCGGGAGGTTAATTTCCTCCATGGTGCGGATGGTGCTATTGATGATGCGGAAACAGATGTCGTAGCCGAGGCGTTGCTGCACGACTGAAGCGCGATACCGACCATGTTTGTTGGCATAGGCAAAGTCAGCATCCCCGAGCTCCTTAAGTCGCGCCCATTCTTGGTCATCCAGAAAACTCTCCGTGAGCGCCTGCGTATCCTCTTTGGTAAGGACGGGTGCCCCCTGCCAAATAGGTTGCAAAGTTCCGTAACGCCTCCACGTCGGAGGACACGCCGTAGGCAAGTGGATATCCGAACAGTTGCAATCAAGCCCCTGCTTGAGGTAGGTATCCACATGCAGCGAGATCAATACCATGAGGGGACCGCTCTCCTGCTTATAGAGATAGGCATGGTGCTTACCGGAAGGACTGTCGAGGATGAAATCAACTGCGGAATTTTTGTCGAGCGTCTCTCTCTGCTCAGGCGTCGTGCAGCTCTCCACTAACTTCTGCATATCCTCGGCGCTCAGCGTAGGAGAATCCGTCTGGATGGGCTCATACACGGCAGCCTTCATCCAGTACGGTTGCATCCCCGTTCCCAGGTAGAGAGCCGGGCTCATGACGCTCTTTCCCAGCTCCAAGTAGCGATTCACATGGTCAAATAGTGGTGATGTTTCACTCATGGCTTTTATCTCTCTTCTTCTTTATCACAACTGCAAGCTCTTGGCGAGATTAAAATGCAACGCGAATACAGAGAAAATGCGCCTGCCCATGACGACCGGCAGATGACGGTTGTCTCGCTGCGCTCTACCTTTCCTTTCGTCTCCCCTTAGTAATGGGAATATCCACTTTGCTCCAACGGATCCCCCTGATGAAAATGTCCCCCGGCATCAACCAACGCCGCAGGCAGCACGGCAGGCCTTCACCGTGTTAGCCATGAGCATCGCTATCGTCATGGGACCTACCCCACCGGGTACGGGAGTAATGGCTCTGCAGATCGGAGCCACCTCGGCATAATCCACGTCTCCCACGATACGATAACCTCGAGGGCGAGTGGAATCCTCCACGCGGTTGATGCCTACGTCTAACACAACCGCACCGGGCTTCACGTACTGTGCCGTCACGAGACCCGGACGTCCCACTGCGGCCACCAGAATATCCGCCGTGCGGCAGAGACCGGCAAGATCCGTCGTGCGCGAGTGTGCCACAGTCACGGTTGCATTCGCATGTTTGCCCATGAGCAGGTGCGCCATCGGCTTGCCCACAATCATGCTGCGCCCTATGATCACAGCGTGCTTCCCCTGCGTTTCTATCCCGTACTCCTTGAGCAACTCCATGCAGCCCATCGGCGTACACGGCACAAAACCACTCGGATCCTCCATGACAAGCTTTGCTACATTCACAGGATGGAAACCATCCACGTCCTTACGGGGATCTATGCGGAGCACAACCGCCGCTTCATCGATGTGCGGAGGGGGAGGGCTCTGCACGAGGATGCCGTGGATGCGGTCATCGTGATTCAATCGGTCAATCAACTCCAACAGCTCCTTCTGACTCGTCTCCGTCGGCAGCGACCATTTCTGGGAATATATCCCCAGTTCTTCGCAGGCTTTCACCTTTGAGTTCACATAAACTTGAGAAGCGGGGTTTTCTCCCACCAGCACCACAGCTAACCCGGGGATGTGGCCGGCTTGTTTGAGTTGTTCAATGGCGGTGCGGAGTTTGTCGCGAACTCGTTCCGCCGTGCGTTTTCCATCAATGATGATCGTGTTCATGCAGGGGGGTGGGGTTGATGTTTCAAGTGAGGAAAGCGGGATACATCTTCATCTCTCAGCGCCTCTTCCAGCTCTCTGCTGTGCTCGGCAAGTTCCTCCTCCTTCAGCCCGGCAGGAACGTGTATCGTTTCACATACCTCCAGCTCTACCTTCGAAAACGGAAGCGGTATGAAAAACTGATCCCACGACCTCGCCCGTATGCACGCCGTGTAGCGAATTTTCAAAGGCGTTATCGGCACACCGCTCACGGAGGCCAGCTTTATCGCCCCGTCTCGACAGCAATACGCCGGTCCCTTGGGACCATCCGGGGTGATGCACATACTCATTCCCTGCTCCAGTTCGTGTACCATGTCACGAAATCCTACGAAGCCACGCCGGTCACTGGATCCCCTCACCGCGCTCATCCCATAATCCTCCGCCACCGTTGCTAGCATAGCTCCATCCTTACTCGCACTCGTCAACATACTCATGCGCACCTTTCCGCGTATGATGTAGCGGTAGAAATAGCACGGAACAAAAATCCGATTGTGCCAAAGCGCCACAATTGTCTGTCCCTCCCTCAGCAGGCTCGTATCCCCCTTAACCCTCTTGCGCAAGGTGCAACACACCAATGTGATGATCAACCACATCAAGTGCCCGAGCGGACGCGACCACCACTCCTGCCTTAGTTCATTGCTCATAATATCTCGCCTGTCGCATTCTGGGATGAGGGATCACATCGGCGCCTGAGCGGAAACTCCTGCCTCTCTCGTGCGGACACTGTGCCCGGACGGATCAATGATATTCACCTTCGCGAATATCAGCAATGCCTTGCGCTTGCGCTCCTCACCGCTAGAACGAAACAGTCTGCCTACCAGCGGCAAATCCCCGAGAACGGGCACCTTGTCCTCGTATTGCACCACTCGTGCTTCCTTCATGCCCCCCATCACCAAGACAGCCCCATCCTCCACCGTTACAAGCGTATTGGTGCGATACCTCTTGAAGATGGGCTGGTAAATGTGGTTTGGTGCGAGCATAACACGCTGCGCCTCATAATCCGTCCACATAGCAGCATTGATTGCTGTTCCCCAGTCCACAAATCCCTCAAAGTCATTCACGGTTGTTGTGATAGCCAAGCGCACGCTCGAGTTGTCCGGCGCCACCTCCGCGTTGTGCACCTGCATGATCGAGCCTATCCCCCCCAGCTCATCCTCACTCACTCCGTATCTCACGAAATCCGTGGGCTGAGCTCCAACCGCTATGGCCATGGCTCCTTTGTAGACAGGCTTCCCTATGGTTACGAGCCCATCCCCGTCCAGGTCGCCTGTCCCTAAATCCTCTACCGGATAGTTGACGCTTTCCTCCAACTGCGGTTCATCGTAATTGGTGGGGTAGAACATCTCTCTCACATCGATGAGCGACACCTGCTCCTCGCTCCCGGGAGTAAACACGAGCCGCGGCGTACTCAATGTGCTTACCGCTCCCTTCTGAGACAAACCTCGCATGATCATCGTAACATCCGCCTGACTCCACACACCACGGAACCCGAAGATAGTCGGAGATGCAACTTCTGCACCTCTCAATTCCTGGTATTTTCCCACGGAACCTCTCTTTAGGAGATTCTCGATACTCTTCTCCCCCACGACTTGCCGAATGGTGCGCTGCCCTCCAGTCACCACGGGCGACATGTTATTGTCGATGTCGCGGGTCGTCGAGAGTATCGGCATACCGGTAGCATTGCTGGCAGCAAACTCGGTGCCGCCTCCACCGATAAGATGCCCTCCCGGTCCCACATTCATCAACCACTCAAACCCTAAGTCCTCCAGCGAATCTTCGGAGGTTTCCACCACCATCACATTGAGAACAATCTGTTTCTGCGTCTTCTCGTACCCCCCCTCCACAAGTTCCTCAATTTCCGCCAAATTTCTCAGAGTGTTACGTACAGTGAGCCGACGCGTCCCTGAGTGATACGCCGCATTCGCCCCGGGAGGGAAGGTGATGTTCATGCGCTTGAGAGCAGCCACGGGATTCACTCGCGCCACAGCCACCTTGGAACTTCCGCTGCCAAACCCATCTTCCTCCTCTCCTCCCTCTCCCTCCTCGTCAAAGAAGTGTGGAGGCACGGTGAACACTCGCTCCTCCAGTCGTCCGTAATCCCTCCCGGGCGGTGTAATTTCCACCCCTATCGGCGAAAAGTTGTATTCTACCCCATAGTGACGTCCTATCTCATCAAGCAATTCCCTGACCGTCACCTGATCCATCCGAAAGCTGGCTCTCTTCTGTGTGACGGCGAGATACTCCGGAGAACCCACCGCCCCGAATGCCCCCACAATGTTTGCGGCTCTCGCGGCTTTCTGCCCTTTACTCTCGTTCCGTCTCACTTGATTCTGCAGGAGATCGATCACTTCCGGGAGACTGGCATCCTCCACATTAAACGAGGAAATCACCATGTTGTTGAAGAGATCCGCGTACTCCTGCTCCGCCTGCTCCAGCTCTCCTTCCACCGGTGCCTCCACGCTCGCTTTCATGGGCGAAGGTTCGTCCCCTCTTCCCAGCGAGTCATCCCACGTCCTATCCACCTCGCTGAGCATCTTGGAGCGCCTCTCATTCCTCATCGCTCCGTAATAATCCCTCTTGCGCTCTCTCACCCTCTCCAGCCCCTGCATGGCCGCGACATTGGTAGCATCGTAGTCCCTCACTTTCTGGAAAGTCTCCTCCGCCTTGTCGTACTGCCCCAAATCCAGATAGCCGTTCGCCAAGATGAGCAGGCGGTTCACTTCCTCCACGTCGCCGACATGGCGCGGCGTGAGAGCTGGGTTGTTGCGCACAGGATCTTCGGTGTAGATGAGTTCTTGCTTGGCGCGTGCGTTACCGGGTGACTGCTCAATAGCCTCCTTCAGGAAAGAAATAGCTTCCTCAATTCTACCGACGCTGCGATAATCAATCGCCCTCGCGATCAACGCATCCGACAAACTGTCCCGAACGAAACTCTCCAGTTTCTTCGTCGTGCTCCCCTTCGGCAGCACCGACAGTGCGTTCCGGTAATATTCGACCGCCTCCGTGTATCTCTTCTCAACGTACGCACTCCGTGCCTTCTGCACTTCCTGCATCACGTCCTGAATACTCATCTGTCTCCTCGCTGCTTGTTGCGCCGCCACGCTTTCTTCGTCCTGCCCCGCACACACACCTCCCCCCCACGGCATCCCTACCGCGAAGACAATCGCTACAATGTATGTTAATGACCCTTTCCCCATGACAAGCGCCCTCATTCTACCAGTTTCTTTCCCATAAGTCACTCACAAAGTTTCTTCCAAGAAAAATTTTTATCAACACCGCATTGCCTCAAAAATAAAGTCACCGAAGGGACCTCAGAAACGAAGAAAATGCCATCTCTAAAAACTCTTCATCGGGAGGAAACGAAGGGGAAAAAGAGAGAGAGGAGGAAGATATAAAAAAAGAAA
>CANQYL010000057.1 GCA_947628035.1 uncultured Akkermansia sp.
ACCTCGAAAAGGAGGAGAAGGCGACTCTTATTGCTCTTTCGTTCCCTATAAAATTGAGTTTTTCGAGATGGCAGAATCATCAATGTTGCAAAGCCGTGGAGGCGGCATGGTGTAAATCCGGATGCTTTCTAACCAATAACTGCCCGTGATTTAACCCACCACCAATGCTACGCATTGCATTTCCCGCGCCATTGGCGCGCGAATTTCTTACATCGTCCATCGTCCATCGTACATGCCCAACGGCTTATGCTACATGATGTGCCGTTAACTACCTATTGGGGATGCTTTTCTTGGGACGGATGAAGAGGTAGTTTTTTTCTTGCGTCACCTTCGTGAAACGGGTATATTGCGAGCCATGAGATTCACTCATTTGACGACCTTGTTGGCGGCGTGTGTGTTCGGAGCTGCTTCAATGTGTACGGCGGCGCACACGAAGAAAGCGGCATCCGCGAAGAAAGCTCCGTCCGAGCTGGGGAAAGTGATGTTCATAGGAGATTCGATCACGCACGGCTTCGGGGCGCCGTCGTACCGGTGGGTTTTGCACAAGATTTTTGTCGATAACGGGATAGCGTACGAGGCCGTGGGAATCGAGACAGGAAACAAGTCGGGAGGAGAAGAGCCGGGTACGGAGTACATGGGCGTGCCGTTTACGAATGTCCACGCGGCGATGAGTTCGCAACGATCGTATGAGACCTCCGGACGCAACCATAATTCACCGCGACTGGATGGGACGGATATCTTTGACTGGCTGGGGCTGGACAAAAGTTACGACGGACCACGCACGCTGAAGGGGGAGGTTCCGGACACCTGTTTTATCCTGCTGGGAACGAATGATCTGCTGAGCGATCACTGGAATGCTGGGTTGGCGAACAGTGTGGATAAGGTGGCATCGGATATGCTGGACAAAGGAAAGGGCGACCTGAGCGTCATCGTGGATGCCATACGTAAGGTGAACAAGAAAGCGCGCATCGTCGTACTCACGATGCCGACTTGGGGTAACATTCCGCGCGGCGAACCGACCAGCGACTACGGGATCGTGCATGAAAACTTCAACAAAAAACTCGCGGCTTGGGCGAAGAGCAAAAAGGTGAAGGTGGCGGATGTGAACAACGGCCTCGTGGACGTGGCGGAGACGGAAAAACGCTGGAAAGGGTACGACACTTTCTTCAACGCTGGGGATCAGTTGCACCCCACGCGCCAGGGAGACATCATCATCGCCGGACGCGTGGCTCAGACGCTCGGTCTGGCGGGTCGCTCTGCCGGACTCCCCCGCAAGGCCACGGCAAAGTTCGACAATTCTGCCACCGATGTGTATGAGGCGGCAAGCGTCAAGGAGGGAGTCACTTTGGCGAAGGACGAACTCACCATCGCAACCGGCGGAAAACTCGTGGCACCCTGGCCCGAAGGGTCTTCTACGGCGAATGGTTTTGCTGTCTCGCTGGCGCCGAAGGTGGGAGACGGGGAGAAGGGAGGCTGGGAGGTAGAGAAAGGTCTCGTTCTTTCCATCGGCAACGGAACGCACTCCGGTAAGCTGACCATCACGGAATCCTATCTCAAGTGGAACGATGAGACCGTGCTCATCTCCGAGGATATGTCGAATGCGGAGGGAGCGGTGCGCGTGGTGTGGCATCCCGGGGCAGCCGACCGGAATGTGCCGACCGGTTTCTACGTTTGGCTGGGCGATATGCTGGTGGGCGAGGCCCTGCCGGATGACGGTGCAGGGACGAATGGGGTGAGTGTGGAGAATACCTCCGCCTCAAGCATCACAGCTGGACACTTTGCGACCGATGCCACTCCGAGCGCCCCGGCTCCGAAGGGCTACGTCAAGGATGAGAAGATTCTCCAAAAAGAGACCGAGTAAAAAAGGACGCCGGAAAAACGGAAAAATCTCGGGAGCTTCGGCAACGAGCAGCACAGAGAGAATGCCCTTATGGGCTGATACCACCGTCCTGGGCAACCGCTTTTGAGAGAAGCCCATCAACGGAGAAAATGGCCTTTTTGACTGATATCACAGTTGGTGCGCATCAAAAATCGTGACAACAAACGGTCATCATGATGATGGATCTAGCGAACTCATCCGCACACGTTGACGACTCGAAAAAATTGCGCAATGCGCACATTATCAACAAATCGTACATGGCAAACGCATTTCTTAATGCGTATGCCCTGCGGGGTTGTACGCAAAACTTGTCAAGTGGGGAGAGGTGTGGTAGAATCCCGCCCATGAGCATTTTTGAGAACCCTGCCTTCGTTTTGTTTCTCGTCCTGTTTGTAGGGCTTGCGCTTGGAAACATCAGCATCAAGGGAATCAGCTTGGGAAGCTCAGGGGTTTTGTTTGCGGCTTTGGCGGCAGGACATTTTGGACTGCGGACGCCGGAAGGGGTGGCCGATGTGGGGACGGCGATTTTCGTTTACTGCGTCGGGTTGGGGGTAGGGAACCGATTTTTTGCATCACTGAAGAGCAGGGGAAAACAACTCGTGCTTTTATCGACGCTTGTGGTGGGGGTGGCGTGGCTCACGGCATGGGGACTCGGTGAATTGTTCGGCATGGATTCCGGGACGGTAGCCGGACTGTTTGCCGGGGCGTGCACGAGCACCCCTGCGCTGGCGGCAGCCATCGAATCGCAGGGGAATGCGGCGAGCGGTGTCAACATCGGCTATGCCGTGGCCTACCCGTTTGGAGTGATCGGCGTTGTGCTTTTTGTGCAGTTGCTGCCGCGGCTCCTTGGACACCGAGAATGGGCGACGGCTTCTGCTCGTGAGGTCGATGCTCACGGCATATGCGCGCGTATCGTGCAGGTGGTGAATCCGGAAGCGTTCGGGATGCACATCGGAAGCTTCGCCGGCGAGCGAAAACTACGCAGCCGCATCACGCGCATCGTGCAGGGGGAGACTTTACAGCCGTTGCGGGATAACGATACCTTTGTCGAGGGCATGGAGGTGCTCATGGTGGGTGAAAGCGAGGATTTAGAGCGAGATGCCTCGTGTTTGGGACACATCATCCAACCGTCGGGTCGCCACCCTCGTTACTATGCGGATGAGCGGGCGGAGCTCATCGTCCTCTCGCACGAGATGTGCAACAAAACTCTGCGACAACTGGACACCTTGGGAAGCTACGGCATCGTTGTCTCGCGCATCACGCGTCTGGGAGTCACCTTCATTCCCACGGCTGACACGGAGATCTTGCGCAACGACGTACTACGCGTTGTAGGATTGCCGCCGGCCATCAAGAGCTTTAAGATTGAATGCGGACATCGCAGCACGGCTATCAACGCGGCTGACGTCGTATCGCTCGTGGGAGGGCTGATGTTGGGCATCCTGCTGGGAAAGGTTCAATTGGGATTGGGAGAAGGCGGAGGATTTTCGCTGGGCATAGCCGGCGGACCACTGGTGGTAGCGCTGATTTTGGGACACTTCGGGAAAGTGGGGCCGCTCATCGGGTACATACCGCGCAATTCTCGAGTGTTGCTCATGGAGCTGGGGCTCGTCTTCTTCCTTGCCGGGGCGGGAGTGAAGGGAGGGGCCTCTCTTGTGGAAACTTTGCGCGAACAAGGAGCCACGATGTTTTTCGTAGGCGCAGCCATCACCCTCCTGCCCATGGTGATCTCGTTCATCGTTGCCCGGCGCATTTTCCACATGGAGCTGGACGAGACCCTCGGCGGCATCTGCGGCAGCATGACGTCCACACCGGCTTTGGGAGCCATCACCGCCAAAACGGATCGCCAGGAGCCTGTCATCGCCTATTCCACGGCCTATCCCGCCGCACTGATCCTCATGACCATTTTGGCAAAGCTGATCACCGATATCATCTGATCGTCGTGGCGAGGAGATAGGAAATGCGTTTGCTATTTACGATTTACAAGGCGCCCTACACGGGACCGTCGAGCGTCTTGTAAATGGGCGAGCTCCGCTCGCCTCCGCCTGTTGGCATCGCTTTTTCTTGGGACACGTGTGGCAGATGTGGTGAGGGATGCGCATCGTACTTGCAATTTTTGAAAAAATGTAGTACCCTAGACCTGCGAGAAAGTGAGGGAGGGTTGCCTGGATGCCTACGCGATAACAGGTGGTTCTCTCGGAATTTTTCGCCAACCCAACGAACAGCTACCTACGTCATGAGTACTACCCAGAAGAATTGCCTCAAGATTGTCATCGCGCTCGTCATCAGTTTGAGCATGCTTTTTATACCGTTTGAGACCCTTGGGGTGCCCATCAACTATGTACAGGCGCGGGTGGTAGCCTTGTTCCTCTTTGCGGCGTTGATGTGGATTCTTGAACCGATTCCGATTTGGACGACATCGACCTTGGTGATCGCCATTGCCTTGTTGGGTATATCGAACCAAGCCCTCACGTTCCTAAGACCGGATCGCTACGACGTATCCGCCGTGAATGCCATTGTACAGGATGCGATCGGACCGAACGGCGCGGTGACTCCGGAGAAGGTGAAGCAGATACAGGAGAGCGTGAATGCACGACTCAAGAAAAAGACCAACCTGAACAAGGATGAGGTGCTCATGACGCTGGGGTTCCAGCTCATGGATTACAGTGAGAAGGCGGAGAAGAAAGGGGAGACCGCCGTGGCGCAGCAACTGCGCGATGCACACCACCACCTCTATGATTCCTCCGTTTCCTCGCGCATTTCCTCGCTCAAGTTCGTCAACGTGATGCAGCAGAAGAGCACCATGGCCACCTTCGCCGACCCGATCATCATCCTCTTCCTCGGGGGCTTTTTCCTCGCCGCGGCGGCAACGAAGTATCGTCTGGACATCAACCTGGCGAAGGTGTTGCTCAAACCGTTCGGCACGAACCCGAAGTTTGTGATGCTGGGGCTCATGGTGGTGACGGCGCTCTTCTCCATGTTCATGAGCAACACGGCGACCGCCGCCATGATGCTCGCCATCCTCACGCCGGTGCTGGCTCTGTTTGCGCCGGAAGACCGCGGACGTGCAGCGATCGCTCTTTGCATCCCGATTGCTGCGAACATCGGCGGCATCGGTACCCCCATCGGCACGCCGCCGAATGCCATTGCGCTCAAGGCCATGCAGGACATGGGACTCACCATCACCTTCGGCAAGTGGATGCTCTTTGGAGTTCCCTTCGTCATCGTGATGCTGTTGGTGGGCTGGGTCATCCTCGTCAAGATGTTCCCGACGCAGCAGAGGGAGCTCAAGCTCGAGGTGGGAGGCACGTTCCTCAAGACCCCGAAGGCCATCGTCGTTTACGCCACTTTCGCCGTCACGATCGGTCTGTGGTGCTTCAGCGACATTCTGAAACTCGGATTGGATTCCAACACGATCGCCATCATCCCCATTGCCGTCTTTGCTGCGACCAAGGTGATTACCAAGGAAGACCTCAAGGCGATGAGTTGGGACGTGCTCTGGCTGGTTGCCGGCGGCTTCGCTCTCGGCGTCGCGCTGCAGGAGACGGGATTGGCGAAGGACATGATCGACGCCATACCGTTCGGCACGTGGAATCCGACGGTGCTGATGATCGGCGCGGGATTCATCTGCCTCTTCATGGCAACCTTCATGAGCCACACGGCGACGGCTTCGCTGCTCATGCCCATCCTCGCCGGTGTGGCGGGCGCGATGGTGCAGTCGGGCAGCATGGACGACGCAGGCGCGATAGGTCTGCTCTGCTCGATAGCCTTCGCCTCCTCGCTGGGCATGGCCCTGCCGATCTCCACCCCGCCGAATGCGTTGGCATACGCGACGGGGTTGGTGGAGCAGAAAGGGATGGCCATCTCCGGCACGATCCTCTGCCTCCTCGGTCTGGCCATCACTTTCATACTGATGTACTTCCTGCAAGGCATCGGGTTCTTCGCTATGTAACTTGCCTCTCATGATCTCTTTGCCGGATGAAATCATGCGTCCGCTCAAGCGGGTGAACCGGGTCTATTTTACGGACCCGGACCGCATCCTCGCGGTGCCCGCCGGGGAGGTGCTGGTGAGGCAGGATGAGGAATGCCATCGTCTCTATCTCGTACTGCGAGGCATCTTTGTCGCCTACCGTCGCACGGATAATTTTGAGGGAAGCCATTTGCCGGATGAGACCCAGGTGCGCGGTCAGGAGGTCTTTCGCGCTGAGCCGCGCTCCTACGTCTGCGTGCAATCCTTCTTCTCGCGCTCCTACCACAGTAGCTACCACATCGTTGCATTGGAGGACGCCGAGGTGGCGTATATCGACGATACGACGCAGGCGGTGGAGCCGGAGAAGTACGGCAGTCTGGAACGACAGTTTACCCCTGTGCTTGTGCACGAGCTCGCGGCGCGCAACAGTCGTATCTTCACCCACGTCTCCGAGAAGGAGGAAGCGGTGCGCCTCCTGCAGCGTGCGGAGATGGCCTCCACCCTGGGTCAGCTCTCCGCCGGTATCGCCCACGAACTCAACAACGCCGTGGGCGTCATCTCGCGGCGCACCGATTTTGTGGCGGACAACCTCTCCAACTATCTCCACGAGGACGAGCCGAAGAACGCGCAACTCTTCCGGTTCGGCTATGAGGACGATAGCTTCGTCTCGGCGGCTGACATACGGACGAAGGCCCGTCAATTTGAGCGGGAGCTGAATCTGCCGCAGGAGGCTGCGAAAGTGTTGGCTCACATCGCGAAGGATCCGGAAGACCTCTCCAAGCTGGGCTCCCGATTTGTCAAGAACCTCAAGAAGAACTACCGCTTTTGGGAACTGGGACATGATCTGCGTGACCTGCAGATGGCGGCGCGACACGCTTCCGGCATCGTGCGGGCGGTGAAGCTGCTCGGCGGTGGAACAAGTTCACGCGAGGGAGGCGTGGACGTGAATCAGTCGGTGCGCGATGCGTTGAATTTGCTGGCGAATAAAGTGAAGAAGACACGGGTCTGCACCGAGCTGCACGAGCAACTCCCGACCATCACGGCCGATCCCACGGAACTCGTCCAGATCTGGACCAATATCATCAACAATGCGTGCGACGCCATGCAGCAGGATGGCACGCCCGAACCCACCATCACCATCCGGACCACGCCCTTGCACGCCGAGGGATTGGAGCTGCTCCCCACCGACTACGTAGCCGTCACCATTTCCAACAACGGTCCCGAGATACCGGAGGACATTCGCGAAAAGATATTCCAGCCCAGCTTTACCACGAAGAAAAAAGGACTCGACTTCGGGCTCGGACTCGGGCTCTCCATCGTTCGCCGCCTTGTGGACAGCTACAACGGCACCATCGAACTTCACAGCAATCATCAACTCACTTCATTCACTATTAACCTACCCACCACTCAAATCCATGGAAACGATTAATATCATCTGTGTGGACGACCAGCCCGAGGTGCTGGACTCCGTGTTGCGCGACCTGCGTCCGCTCACTCCGCTTGTACGTCTGGAGGATGCCTCCGGCACGGCAGACTGCATGCGCCTGCTCGACCAGATCGACTCTGAAGGCAATCACGTTGCCGTTGTCATCTCCGACCAGGTCATGCCCGGAGAGACCGGGACGGACCTGCTGGCGAAGATAGCGAACGACCGGCGCTTCCGGCACACAAAGAAGATGTTGCTCACGGGGCAGGCGACGCACGCGGACACCATCAACGCCATCAATGAGGGACAGGTGGACAACTACGTGGACAAACCATGGGAACCGGAGAAGCTGCTCAGCGTGGTCAAGAGGCTGCTCACGCTCTACATCATGGAGGCAGGCATTGAGTACCAACCCTACATGAGCATTCTGGACCAAAAGACCCTGCTTTCCAAGCTGCATTGAGATTCCACCGCACCGACAATCGACGATGAAAAGGACAGCTTTTTTTGCCGTAGGCTCTCTCTTGCTCAGCACCCAGGCTCTGGGCGCGACATTCACGGAGAAGGCGGATGCTCTGGTCTCCGACGTGAAGAAGGCACTGGTGGTGTATGAGAACAAGGATAGCTTTGTTCGTAAGGTCAAGTTCTCCTGGCTCGAGCAATTTCAGGTGGCCGCCGTACAGCCCAACGGCAGCAACGGGCTGCACCTCAAAAAGGGAGCCTCGCCGGTGAATCAGGAGTTCCGTCGCTCATGGCTCGGTGTCACCGCTGACTTCAAGGGCGACTTCACCTTCCGCACCTGGGTGCGACTGGGTGGCCTGCCGGAGCGCGAGACCTACGCCAATGGGTTTACCAAGCGGAACTTCACCTACACGAGCCTATTCGAGCTCTGGGTGAAGAAGAACTTTTCTTCCGTGAAGGGGCTCAGCGTTCAGGTGGGCAAGATCAAGTCCCTCTTCACGCTGGACTACTCCATGCCGAGCTCCACGATTTACTGCATCGAACGTTCGCTCATTTCCAACCAATTCGCGCAGGATTCCAACTGGGGAATCGACGTGACCTACGCTCCCGACAAGCAAAACAAGATCTACCTGCAGCTGATGGCCAATGATCGTGCGAGCGCCACCAAAAGCGTGACGAACACGGACAATTACCACAACGGGCGCGGCTTCAAGGGCGAGTTCGGGTGGGAGGATCGTTGCTTTGCCATTCTCGGCGCGGCGCACAAATTCCACGTCACGGAGAGCGGTTACCACGAACTCTCTGCTCAGTATATGCACGACTTCGACAATGCGTACCACGGCAAGCACAAGCCCGGCGCCAACTACTTCGGTCTCGGTTTCCAGGATGCGGCCTCCCTCGGCTACGAGTACAAGCGCCATCGCTTCCTCTTCCAGTCCAACCTCGTCTCCGCTTTTGAGCAGGAACCCGGCAAAGGAACGAACAACATCGGTCTCGAGCTTCAGCCCATCTTCTCGCTCACGCCGCATGTGGACCTCGTGCTGCGTTACACAGGTATGACCGGACACGGCGCTTGCAAACTGGCGTCGGATCGCTACATCTGCACACAGACCACGGCCGCCTCCTGGGTGGACAGCATCCATGCCTTCTACCTCGGGGCGAACCTCTATCTTTCCGCCAAGGACAAGAATGCGGCGAAGCTCATGTTCGGCATTGAGTACACGACTGCTCGCGACGATGGGGCGGATTGCTACAACGGATGGTCGTTCCTGACTGCCGCGCGCTGGAGCTTTTAAGCAACGGTGCGGCGGGGCAATACGCGTCGGCAGACGCATACGCGATGAAGAAGAAAACGCCAGCTTCTCAACCGCAGCTGCCGGAAGACAAGCAGCGTGGGGATGAGCTTGTGGATGCCTTCCTGCGTTACATGAAGGCGGAGCGCAATGCCTCCCCGCTCACACTTGAAGCCTATTCTCGTTCCCTCACGCAATTCCGCGAATGGATGGGCAAGGACTTCGAGTCCTGGCCGGCTTGCGGAGCGCAGAATTTCCGCAGCTGGCTCTACCAGGCCATGCAGGACCAGCTCAAGTCTTCCACCATCCGTCTGCGCTTTGCCGCCCTGCGCTCATTCTACAACTACCTTGTGCGCTACGGACAGGTGCCGACGAGCCCGCTGGCGGACGTCACATTGCCCAAAGCTCGCCATCCTCTGCCGGTGCACCTCAACATCAAACAGATGGAGGAGTTGCTCGGTATGCCCTTCCGACTCCCCGTGGACAAGAAGAGTCCTCCGTGGTTGCCTTATCGGGATGCCGCCATTCTCGAGCTGTTCTATTCCTGCGGTATGCGCTTGAGCGAGTTGGTGAGTCTCAATGCCAACGCCCTGCAGGACGGCGGTGAGTGCATACGTGTGGTGGGGAAGGGGCGCAAGGTGCGCATGATTCCGGTGGGGGATTATGCCCGTGCCGCGGTGAGCAAGTACCGCGAAATGGCGGGCATCTCCGGAATTTCTCCCCTGTTTATCAGTCGCCTGGGTCGGCGGCTCACCGGGCGGAGCATCCAGCTCATGCTGGAAAAATATCTTCGGTACTCCGATATACCCCTCCACATCTCACCGCACAAGTTGCGCCACACCTTCGCGACTCACCTCCTTGATGCCGGGGCGGATCTGCGTGCCGTTCAGGAGCTCCTCGGTCATGCCTCCCTCTCCACCACTCAAATCTACACGCACGTCACCAAAACACGCATGAAGGAAGTCTATCGCAGCGCCCACCCGCGCGCTTAAACTATGACTGCTGCTTCCGGAGGAAGTCTTTGATCCCGTAAACAGGGAAACGGAGGGAGTTGTGCTCGAAGCGCGAAAGTTCGCGGCGGGCTTTTTCGGGTGAACCGAAGAGTTGTTCCACGGAGAGTCGTTGCCGGGGAGGTACGTCAATTTGGTTCTGGAGGACGAAGAGGAGGCAGAGGAGAGATGGAAGACGCTGAGAAGGGGAATCGTAGAGGGCGCGGCCGAGCTCCCATGCCTCTTGTTCGCGTCCACGGATGCGGCACAGGTTGTAGAATTCCTGGCGTCGGTAGAGGGGAGCGGCGCCGAGGCGCACGGCTTCTCTGTAGGCCTCCGCAGCTTTGCCGAAGTTGGGGAAACGGTTGAGATCGGCGTACATATCCCCTTGACTCACGCGAATGAGGGCAGACGTTGGATGGTGCAGGGCTCCATCTTCCAAAAATTTTTCACCGCGATGGAAAAAGGAGCGTGAACGCAGAGTCCGTTCACGTTCCGTGAGAGAAGAGTCGTTGGCCGCGTGAGCCGAAGCGTTCACGGCCATGTCGCGCGCGGCGTTGATCCAGTAGTTGGGGCGTCGCGGATTGAGGGTCGTGGCGGCATTCCAGCGTTGCTCGACGCGTGTCCAGTCGCGTTCAATCCATGCGCTGGTTGCATCCAGCACCATGATTTCAGCGGCGAGACTGCTCAGACCGCCGAGCATGAAAAAGGAGAGATGCTCGGCGAGGGCGTCCCTGCCGCTGCCGGTCAGCGTTACGCCGTTGTACAGACCCGCCTCTTTTTCCACACGTCGGACATCTTCACCGAGGAGGTGCAGAATACCCGCTCCCCCGAGCGCGAGCAAGAGGATGCCCGATGCGTAGCGGAAGCAGGTCACGATGAGACGACGCCTGAGCATAAGCGGGGAGAGATAAGATGTGGTCGTCAGTTGGGCATCCCGAGGCGGACGCGAATCTCGCGGCAGAGTTGCTCCCAGAGGGGGATGGGGGCATTCACGGCTCGGGCGCGGCGCAGAGGATTCCCCCAGATGGCTTCATATTCCACGGGGCGTCCCAGGTTGTAATCGACGGCGCTGCTGGGGGTGAAGGGACCCATGACCGCTGTGCGTCGCATTTGGTAATCGACGATATCGGGATCCAGCGGGTAGCCCCGCATTTTCGCCGCCAGACAGACTTCCTCGATGATGCCGCGGGCGCGTTCGACTTCGGCGGGCATACGGAAGAGTTCTTCGACGTTGATGCCGCCGTGAGCAAGGCAAAGACCGTTGAACGGAATGTTCCACGTCAATTTGCACCAGAGGATTTGTTCCGTGTGAAGGAAGGCGCTCGTTTTGATGCGTGCGGCGGCAAAGAGAGCCGCCAACTCCCGAGCTCCGACTAAACCCTCCTCTGTGGGCAGCAGGGGTGCAAACTGAATATCGCCGCCTTCCAGGTGCGTGATGACCCCGGGTCCTTTGACCATGCAGCATACGAAACAGAGTCCGGTGAATACGCGCTCCGGCGGCACGACCTCGCCGATTTGCTCGGCGTTGCCCATACCGTTTTGCAGGGTGACCACTCGCGTGCGTTCCCCCACAAGAGGAGGCAGAGCCTGAGCGAATCCTTCATTGCAACACGTCTTCCACGCGACCACCACGAGATCAACCTTCCCACAGTCTTCCGGAGAACGCACGGCTTTGACCTGCGGCAGCTCAATGTCACCGTGTACGCTGTGGATGTGCAATCCGTTTTCCTGAACCTGCTGACAGGCGGAGCGCATGATGTAGCATACGTCGTTCCCCGCTTCTTCTAAACGTGCCCCGTAATAGCATCCCAATGCACCCGCTCCCAGTATCGCGATCTTCATGCCTCTACCATACCACGTCCCGTCCAAGTTAGCAAGGGGCAAACGAGGAGCGTTTGCCTATTTACGAATTACGAATTACGAATTGGATTTTAGCGCGCTTGCGCGCGGGAGATGCGGAGCGAAAGCGCAGCGGAATTTTGGAAACAATGCTGGTTGTTGGTTAGAAAGCGGCGGGAGGAGGCAGGGCGGTGCCGAAGGTCAATTGACGATGTGGAAAATTCGCGTGCCATCGGCGCGGGTTAGAATGGGAATTCGTCGCCCACAGGGTTGACCGCGGGAGCTTGTTGGAGGCGTTCGGCGGTGAGGTGAGTGGCTCGCGCGGTAATTTGCATGGCTCGTGTGGGGCGTACCGGACAGGCATAGGAGCAGGCGCCGCATCCGATGCAGAGTTTCTCGTTCAGTACAGGAACCATCAATCTCTTTACCTGCATCGCGCCGGTGGGACAGACCCGTGCGCATTTGCCGCAGGCGATGCACTTGGAGCGGTCGATCTGAGCATGCATGCCGTCGTGACCGTCAGAGACGAGGGAGATGGCGTGCTGCGGGCACGTCTGGACGCAGACATTGCAAGCGATGCAGACGGAGGTGTTGCAGGAGGGAACTTTGCCTTCGAAGGTGGAGAGGGCTTTGGTGGGGCAGTGTTCGGTACAGGCTCCGCATTCGGTTTGGTCGCGGTGGACGATGCAGTGTTCACTGTGGAAGGAGGCGAGGGCGATCTGCGTGCGTTGTTTGTTCTCGCGGGAGATGGGGAGGATGGCGCCCTCCGGACAGACGGTGGAACAGGCGGTGCAGTCGAAATTGCAGAAGCCGCGGGTGAAGTCCAGATGCGGTTTGAAGAAGCCGCGCACCCCGAATTGGAGCATGGAAGGCTGCAGAACCTGGGTGGGACAGGCGGTGATACACAGACCACAGCCGGTGCAGTGGTCCAGGAAACGGGGCACGCTGATGCTACCGGGAGGAGAGGTGGCAGCGGCAGTGTTCTCGCCGGGCTGAGGCGTTGCGTCGTCTTGTCCGGAGCAGGAGGAGAGCACGGTCGTCGTACCCGTGATGGCCATGATGCCTAAGAAGGCTCGCCGCGATGGATCCGGCGCTGAGGGGGGTGTCTGCGGACTCGGCTTTGAGGGGAGGGAAGGGGAGCGGAAGGGGTTGAAAAGATGAGGACGCAGACCGTGCTCGCACGCAGAAACGCAGTCGTAGCAATTGACGCAGCGTGAGGTGTCCACCCGATAATTTTTCAGGTCGATGCATTGAGCTTTGCAGGCGCGCGCACAGGCGGCGCAGCGGACGCAGCCGTTCGGATCCATGGCGATGCGCAGGAGGGGGCGGCGGGAGAGCAGCCCAAGCAGAGCTCCCACGGGGCAGAGCGTGTTGCAATAGAGCCGCCCGCGCCACCAAGCAAGTGCAAGCGGGAGCAGAAACATGGGCACCACGATGGCGAGCAGCCAACCGTAGCGTCCCCAAGCCGGGGCTACGACCTGCGTCTTTTGGGAGGCGTCAGCGGTCTGTGCAGCGAGTGGGTTCACCACACCGGCGAAAAAGCGTGCACAAATGCTGTAAGGGTCCACCCATGAGAGTACAGCCGCACCGAAAAAAAAGGCTCCCAGAATCGTGAGACCCAGCACGACGTAACGCAGCAGGGGAACCGGACGCGCGTAACGCAGCATGGTCGCCGACTGTTTCCTGCCGAGTGCCCGGTCCATCAGGCGACGCAGGCGAAACACGATGTCCTGCGCGATACCCAGCGGACAGATGAAGGAGCAGTACACGCGCCCGAAAATGAGAGTGAGCGCCACAAGGGCGATGAGGATCCCCAGGGCGTAGGCTGCTCCGCTCCATGAGCCGAGCAGCGCAGGAACAAATTGCACACGCTCTACAAGATGCTCCCAGGCAGCGGGTTCATTGTTGTGCAGGTTGATGAAGCCCGCCGCAAACAGAAGCAGCACCGCGACCGCGATGCAGACGCGCACGAGTCGGGGGATGTTTCTCATGCGAGTGAGATACGGCGTATGTTGACCTTGGTGAGGTCCTTTTGACCGAGCCCCATGGCGGCAGCGAGGTCGATGTGGCGCACTTCGCCGTCGGCTTTTCCGAGCAGTTTAGCGGCGGCGGCATCCACGGCGACGATGTCGGTGCCGACGAGGAGCGCGCGCGTGTTGATGAGGTCGCTCTCATCGATGCCCTTAGGACCGTTGCGTTGCATGGGGGCGAAGGCATCGAGCACGTTGAGATCCGGCTTCCGCAACAGCACGCTGTCGGCGATGCACTGATGCAGATCATGGCTATGGAAGTAACGGCGATCCCAGACGAGTCCCATGCCATTCTTCATGCAGGCTGTCATGCGAGCGCCGCTATGGTGTTTGAGGACGGGCATATTGATGTAGACGTCGGAATCCAGGATGGCGGAGTGAACCTTGGCATGTTTGAGATTGCGTGCGGCGGGATTGTCGTGGTCGCGGTAGAGGGATTCATCGGCTCCGTTCACCATTTCGCCGCCGGCGTCCTCCACGGCGGCTTGGATGCCGCTGTTGCGGTACGAGCGTTGCCAGTTGTCGCACGGATGGTCGAACACGACCACTTTGGTCGCCCCCGCCTCGCGGCAGAGTTTCACCATATGCCCCACGAGGGAGGGATGTGTGTTGGCGCCCATCTGCGGGGGCTTGTCCCATCCGCAGTTTGGTTTGATAACGACCGTTTGTCCGGGTTTGACAAACGACGAGATACCGCCGAGCGCCTTCAAGGCAGCATCCAACATGGCTACGCGGTCACTCCCATGCACAGCAACGAGCGACGGGACACCTCCGCTTGTCGTCGCTGATTCTTCTGCCCCGTACGCCGCCGGGAACAAACCGCCGAGGGACTCCAACGAAAATGTTGCTCCTGCGCCAAGGCCTAATTTCAAGAAATCTCTTCGTTTCATACTGCCTCTACCTTATCGAAAAAATCATTCAGAGTCAATCATATTTCAGGGGCGGGGCAAACGCCACACCCGTCCCAAGAAAAACGCGCTTCCAACAGGAGGTCATCAGTGAGTGATTCAACATAAGCCACTGATTATGTACGATGGACGATGTACGAAGTCAACCATAATTTCACATGAGGATGAAATTTTCTCTGAGCTTCGTTTGAGTGCATAGCTTTTCTTATGGGGTGGCTTTCAGCCTCCCCATTCCCCTCTGACCAGGGAGAGAGCTTCTCGCTCTCTCCCTTGGATCCCTC
>CANQYL010000058.1 GCA_947628035.1 uncultured Akkermansia sp.
CAGATATTTGCACAGCGGGCGACTGATATATCCCGTTGATTCAAACGCGATGCAGATGTTACCATTGCTGTTGCTTTTTGCCCACTTGAGCAGCTCCTGGTAACCCTTTTCATCATTGCTGAATCTCTCTATTTTGCCGTCAAGGTAGGCGTAGTTTATCCTCCCTCCTAAATCAACTCCCACAAATTGGAGCTGGCGCTTTTCGTCTGCCTCGACTTGTTCAATCTTGCTTTTTTGTGTTTTCATGGTATATTGGTCATGTTTTTTGGAGAGTGTCTATCAAGAGGAGTTTACGCTATTATGGGCTTGTAACTTAGCCCTTGCAACTATCTTGTCATTGATAGACCTCGGCATAACGGAATGCGGGAAGCACTAACTTAGGCAAAGGCTCGAGGCCCTAGTACGATTATGTCCATTCCCGCATGGAGCCTCACCCGAGGCTCCGCCCGTTATGTCGAGGAATTCCGTTGAGGTTTTCCCTCTCACTTCTCAGATTATACCACCTCGGGTTAATAGTGTACGATGGACGTTGACTCACAGTCGCCCCACGGCTATTCGCCCTGCGGGCAAAATGCTCGCGCATTTTGTCCAAACTGCCTTACAGCCGTCGGCAGTTTTATACGATGGGAATTTTAGCGCGCTACGTGCGTTTTTGCGGAGTGAAAGTAAAACGGAGTTTTCGAGAATGAGGGTGCGTTGACAGAAGTAAAACGTCCAGAGTTACGCCATACCGCTTTGATTCAAGCTCGCCCATCGAGCACTTTACCCCACCAAAACGCGCGTAGCGCGCATTATTTTCAAATCGTAATTCGTAATTCGTAAATCGTAAATAGGCACCCGCATTTCCTGATGCGGTTGCCCTGGGGAATGGGTTGAATGAGCTCAGAGAAGTTTTATTGGTACGGGTGTGATCCCATTGTCTCTCGGATGATGCTTCCCCTACTTGCACTCTTTTGATCCTAACTAGCCGACTTTCCCCACCGGCACAGCGTGCATGACGCACATAGCCCCGGACATGAAACGAATTGTCGTTGAAAAACATCCTGATATCAGCTAAATAAGAAACATGCCGTATATTCAAGAAGGCCCGGGCTGCATTTCCTTCACGTTAGCGGGGGTTCCTACATTGATCCGTCCCTCCGTGTGGCTTGTTTTACTCGTGCTGGGCAGCGCCGGGTCTGCGAATTTCAGCATTGTTCCTCCCCTCGTTTTTATGGTGATGGGTGTTCTCTGCCTGCTCGTGCATGAATACGGACATGCCTTCTCATGCCGTGCTCTCGGCGGCGGAGAATCCATCGTGGAACTCGGCTCCTTGGGTGGCGTCACCTACAGCAGTTATCCACCCCCCACTCGAGCTACCCATATCATCATGGTGCTGGCAGGTCCCGGCGCTTCCCTTCTGCTCGGCTTGCTCGGCGGCTTCACGCTCGGGTTGTTGGTCGGAGATGTGCCTGCCGGAATCGGTTACTCCATTCTGATGCCCCTGTCGTTCCTGATTCCCATCGAATCACCCACATGGATAGGTCCCCTGCTACCGGTGCTCAACGCTTTTGAAACCGGAGAACTGACCTCATTCGCTTTCCTCTGCTACAACACCCTCTTCTACGTCTGTGTCTGGTGGACTCTCTTCAACCTGCTTCCCATTTTCCCTCTCGATGGCAGCAAAACACTCTTTCTCATCACCAACAGTTCACGCATCACGGGCTCCGTCGGGCTCATCGTCTCTCTTGCAGCTTTCCTCTTCTGCCTCACCTCCTCTCTCTTCTTCACCGCCTTCATTTGCGCCTACTTCGCCTACCTCAATTACCAGTACCTTCGTACTAATCTGAACTGAGTGCTCCTCGCTTGGGAGAAATCAAAGAATTGAGAACACGGCTTGCCCAGCAGAACCTTGCTGCTCCTCCCCCGGATGTCCCGTTCATCCCGTAATCTGAGATATTGTTTCTTGACATGCGGGGAGAGTTAGTGCATCCTTGCGGCGACCATGACATTTGCAGAATTAGGAATCAGCCCGGAGATACTGGAAGCTATCGAGGTGTTGGGGTTTGAAACGCCGTCTGCCATCCAAGAGCAAGCTATACCGCCGGCATTGGCGGGAGCCGACGTGGTGGGTCTTTCGCACACCGGCTCCGGAAAGACACTGGCATTCACGATACCTGCTCTTGAGAAAATTGACGCGGGATTGATGCAGGTGCAAATTCTCTGTTTAGCTCCCACTCGCGAGCTGGCTGTCCAAATTAGCCGAGAGGTGGACAAATTGGCTCTCTTTCTGGATGGAGTGAGTGCAGTACCCATTTACGGCGGAGCATCTTTTGCACCCCAACTTGCAGCATTGCGGCGGGGTGTCCCTTTTGTGGCCGGCACTCCGGGACGCGTTTTGGATCTCATCAATCAAGGGGAACTGAAAACCGACAGCGTCACCATGCTGATCTTGGATGAAGCTGATGAGATGCTCGACATGGGATTTGCGGACGAGATTGACCGCATCGTTTCCTCCCTTCCGCATGAGAGGCAGACTCTCTTTTTCTCCGCCACCATGTCGCCTGCGATCAGAGCTCTTGTGAACCGCTTGTCTGCCGACCCGGTGGAAATATCCATTGAACGCCCGACTTTAACGGTGCCTACTTGCGAACAAGTTGTTTATGAGGTCCTGTTCTCCTCACGCATTGAAGTTCTCAGCCGCCTCATTGAAATGGGCCGCATGAAACGAGGCCTCGTTTTTGCCAACACCAAACGTGTGGTGGACGATATCGTGGACGGTCTCCTCTCCCGAGGCTACGCTGTGGACCGTTTGCACGGCGATATGCCGCAGACTCTTCGTGAGCGCGTGATGGACTCTTACCGCAAAGGAAACCTCAACGTGCTGGTCGCCACTGACGTGGCGGCGCGCGGTTTGGACATTGATGACGTCGATGTGGTGGTGAACTTTGAGTTGCCGCGCGACCCGGAAGATTACGTACACCGCATAGGTCGCACCGCTCGAGCCGGTCGCAAGGGGCGTGCCGTCACCTTTATCGGACGTCGCGACTTCTCTTTGCTCGCACGGATTGAGCGATTTATCGGCACCCGTATGCAGCGCGAGAAAGTGATGACGGCGCAGACTGTTGCCCAGGTGCGCCGGGAGTCTCTCGTCGATGACATCCTTGAGACGGCTACGTCAAGCAACCCCGGACTGCCGGATGAGCTGCACGACCTTGAGTTGCCCCAAGAGCAACTCATTGCGGCCATGTTTGAATTGCTTGTACGTCGCTCCAGTCGGGATCTGCAGCCCATTCCGGAGGACCGTTCGAAATTAGACACGAACCGCGTACCCAAGCGCGCTCCCGAACACGAACAACCGGAGGACACAGTTTCTCTCTTCATCAACGCCGGCAAGATGCTGCATATTCGCCCCAAGGATGTGGCAGGTCTTCTCTACAAGGAGGGCGGAGCCCCAATGGGCAGCATCGGCGATATACGCATCTTTCTCAAACACACCATTGTCGAGGTCTCTCAAGACGTAGCCCCCATGCTCGTCGAACGCCTCTCCACTTGCTCTCTCTGCGGTTACGAGGTCAACGTTCGAGAGGACAAAGGACGCCCCGAACCTCCCCTTTCCCGAGCCTCCCTCGATCACCGCCATCCCACCCGCAATGCCTCTTCCCGACGCCGCTCAGACACTTCCTCTCGTCCACGCAGCAAACCTCTTTCGAAGCAATCCTCCTCCCCCTTTTACTCCCGCTTCCAAAAGAAAAAGAAAGTGAAATAAAGAAGCATCGGACGCCGGGCGGGTGTTTTCCCCATCAAATCGGCAGGAATCATGCCGCTTATCGAGGATTACTTCAGTGTCCTGTTTGTTCTTTTCCCCTTCATTTTCCCCTCGAAATCGAAAAATCGCTAGCTTTTGGGCACTTTTCGACCCTTTTTCGGAAAATAGGAAACGACTCGAAAATTGCGCGCTTTTTCAATCGAGGCAGAGCCTGCAACCCGCATAAAATCAATAAAAAAACGAGGCTCGCCGTTTTACCGACAAGCCTCGAATTTTGCTCTGGAGCATAGCGGGTTCGAACCGCTGACCTCCTCAATGCCATTGAGGCGCTCTACCAACTGAGCTAATACCCCGAAAGACAGGAGGGATTGTATCAGTCAGATGAGACTTTGACAAGTGCAAAGATACGAAAAAATTGCAAGAGAGTCGTTTTTGTGGCGAAGGATCCGAGATTGACAAGGGAGGAGGGTGTGATTAAAATGGAAACATGAGAGAGACATTGCAAGATATCAAGGAGCGGCGAAGCTGCAGAAAGTACACGGCACAGGCAGTGGAGGACGAAAAATTGGAAGCTGTGCTTGAGGCAGGCACATACGCCGCGACGGGGCACGGGACTCAGTCTCCGCGGATGGTGGTGGTGCGAGACACTGCGCTGCTGAAGCATCTCGGGAAGCTCAATGCACAAGTATGGGGAAAGGAAATAGATCCATTTTATGGAGCTCCGGTGGCGGTCTTTGTGATGGCCGACAAAGAGGCGCCTACCGGGATTCAGGATGCGTGCCTCGTGATGGGAAATTTGATGTTGGCGGCTCACGCAGTAGGTCTTGGCTCCTGCTGGATCAACCGAGGGAAAGAAATGTTCGAACTGCCGGAAGGGGCGGAAGTGCTCTCCAACTGGGGGATTGACGGAACTCGTTACGAGGGCCTGGGCATCTGCATCCTGGGATACGCTGCGGAGGGGGGAGAATCCCCAGCCAAGCCCCGCAAGAACGACTATATCCTCTTTGTATAAAATCACCCCACACACACAACGCCCCCATGAGCGCCTCTCCCGGTAATTCCGGCTCCATTTACTCCCACCTTACGGAAAGCCCGCCCAACGAACAGGACATTTCCCTTCGTCCCCCGGACTTCACCGAATTTTACGGACAGGAGAAAGTGAAGGAACGGCTCATGCTCATGGTAGCCGCCGCCAAACAACGCGGAGACGTGCTGCACCATGTACTGCTCAGCGGTCCCCCAGGACTCGGCAAGACGACGCTCGCCTACATCGTTGCTCACGCGGTGGGACGCAACCTCTACATCGCCTCCGGTCCGCAAATAGAGAAAGCGAAGGATCTCGCAGGACTGCTTACCCGGCTGGAGGAAGGCGATATCCTCTTTATTGATGAAATACACCGTCTGAACCCCGCTGTGGAGGAATACCTCTACCCTGCTATGGAGGACTTCCGACTCGACATCATGATCGACCAGGGGCCGGCTGCTCGCTCGGTGAATATGCGTCTCAAGCCCTTTACCCTCATCGGCGCCACCACGCGCAGCGGTATGCTCACGGGACCCTTGCGTTCCCGCTTCGGCATAGCTAACCGTCTCGACTACTACAACACGGAGGAAATCTGCAAGATTCTCGCACGTTCCGCCTCCTTGCTCGGCATTGAAATGTCACCGGAGGGTGCTGAATCCATAGCCCGCCGCTCCCGTGGCACCCCACGCGTGGCCAATGCCTTGCTGCGTTGGGTGCGCGACTTCGCTCAAGTGCGCTCCGATGGGCGTATCACCGGTGAAACGGCGGAGGCAGCTCTGGGCATGATTGATATTGATGCTGATGGGCTGGATGAGATGGACAAGCGCATCCTGGAGGTGATGATCTATAAATTCAACGGCGGTCCGGTCGGTCTCTCCTCGCTAGCCGTCGCGCTGGGGGAGGATGCCTCTACCTTGGAGGACGTTCATGAACCCTTCCTCATCATGCAAGGCTATATCAAGCGTACACCTCGCGGACGCGAAGCTATGCCCGCAGCCTATGTCAAACTTGGCGTCACGCCGGCGAGCGGTCAAGCTCAACTTCCTCTTTAATCTAGGAAAGATCTCCGATGCAAAAAGCTATTCATTTCTTGCTCGCTCTTTTTTGCGTCCTACTCTGTTCGCAATGCACTCAACAAATGATGCGCCGACAGGCACTTGAGTCTAACACCGTCGTCCTTGACATCGGACACTATTATGCCCCGGGTAAGGGCGGACAGGGTGCGCGTACTCCGGACGCCTCCCAGGGAGCTCAACTGGAAGAATGCGAGTTCTGGTATCGCTACGCCCACGTCGTCAAACAAGTCGTGGAACAAGCCGGCTACCATTGTGTCGTCTGCAATCGCGGAGACATCCCGACTGACCCCACCTTGGCAGAATACGCCCGACAGACCGGTGTCGTACAGATTAAAACACCCATCCCAACGGCGGTTTATCGATCCAATCACCACTCCAACCGCATGGCTGTCGGCATACTCAGCGCCGACTACGCGCTGGACTGCAAGCCGGGAGCTGTCGTCTTCCTCCACCTCAACAGCGAGTCTGACTCCTGGCTCATATCCAACAAAGGCGCCTTTTACTGCAACCCGGTGGGTATTCAGCTTGCCACAACCATGGCAGACACAATGAACCGCCGCATCTTTAATCGCGGTCTGCCGAATCACGGTGTCCCCTGCGGAGTCGTCGTCCGAACAGATGGACACAAGGGCGGAGGCGATTGGCTCAACACCTGCAACGACTCTTTCGTGCCCGCCGTCATCACCGAGGTTGCTTTCCTCTCCAACCCGGAGCACGCTCACTATCTCTCAAAATCAGCAAATGCCAGTCGCTTCGCCCACGCCATCGGCGAAGGCATTGTTCGCTTCATGCAACAACGCAAAAGATAAGAAAACTCGCTGAAGTTTGCAGCACAGTAAAGTCTGGGGAGGATCAAATCATGCAGCGGCTCAGGGGGCGCGAGTGAAGCTGACGCGTGAGGCTGTACTGAAGGATCACCTTCATGAGATCACCGTGAGTCCAGCCGAGTCTCTGGGCACCCATGACAAACGGTCCGGACTTGCCAATGTAGCAGCAGATGTTCATCTCGATAAGATGCCTCACACCCGTCGTTTCATCAATGCGGTAATCAAGTCGGAAGTAGTCAATGGGACCGAGCGCCTTCCAAATCGTATGAACATCCTCACTGATCGCATCGCGGAGTTGCTCAGAGAGGTCGTCCGCCCAGGCGTAGCCCAAATGGTCGTGCAGCTTGAGATCACCGGTGATAATGCCTTCCTTTTTGTCGGAACCGGGACGCACATAACCGAGGATGAGCGGAGACTCACCTCCGATGACCGGAACCGTGTAATCCCGACCGGGGCAAAACTCCTCAACTAAAACATCGTGCCCCTGAGCAGTGAGCTCACCGGCTCGCTCTCCGGCAGCGCTCCAGCTCTCCGCGATATTTTGTTCCGTGATGCAATCGGAAGCAGCGCCGAACCTCTTCTTGACAAACATACGTTGCGCCCCGGCAAGAGCGGGTGGCGGGACTTCCGGGAGAGCTTGGCTCTTGGGGAACATCATACCCTGAGCCACCGGGAGTCCCAACCGTCCGAAGACAAGCTTCATGAGCCATTTATCCTCCGCAATGGCGCGAATATTCGGAGAAGCTCCAAGGTACGGGACACGAGCAAATTCACAATAGGAGGAAATGAAAATTTCCGGATTTTCCATGGGGATGCGGTTGAGCAGGGAAAACACATAATCCACGTTTCCCTTCGCCTGCAGGATAGCGTACGGTTTTGAACTGGAATACACCTCACAGCCTATCTCACGCAGCAAGTTGTAGATGCTGTGGTGATACTGCGGGTAGCCTCCGTTTCCACGGTAGGGTTTGACGCTGAAATCCGGCCCATCCGGCGCATAAGGAGCCAGATACATCACACGCAGAGTCTCTCCACGCTCGTTGAGCAATTTCACGGGTACATCGGGCACGACGATTTCCTTCATGGCTGTCATTCTATCCATCCCTCCCAAACAAGGCAAGTCGTTAGATGCAAAAAAATATGTCTGCACACGGAGGGGATAGGGCAAACGCATTAGAAAATGCGTTTGCCTATTTACGATTTACAAAGCACCCGAGGGCTCGGAGGGGGATTGGACAAAAGCACCGCTTTTGCCCGAAGGGCTCAGCGCCGATGGGGCGGCGCTGAGTCAAGGCGCTCGACGGCCCCGTGTAAGGCGCACGCGAAGCGGGCGGTAAGAGCGGTTGGACAAAAGCGCAGCTTTTGCCCGCAGGGCGCTGAGGTAGTGTGGTACCGAAGCGTCAATTTACGATTTACGAATTACGATTTGGATTTTAGCGCGCTGCGCGCGTTTTTGTGGAGCGAAAGTAAAACGAAGTTTTCGAGAATGAGGGTGCGTTGACAGAAGAAAAGCGTCCGGAGTTACGTCATGCTGGACTCGCCGTTTTTCTGAATCGTCAATGGTTTATGACCTTTCCGGCTTACTTCCTTCATCCAGGGGAAACGCATGAGGAAACGGGTTGAATGAGTCCAGAGATGATTTTATTGGGACACGTGTGGCAGAGGGGAGGAAAACCAATTTTTGTGGCATAATGGGAGGGATGTCCCTCTTCCTTCTTTCAAAAAGCCAGACGATGTGATAGACTGACGGCGTACAAATCTATGGAAACGATCAAAAACTACTATATACCCACGGTCATCGAAAAGACGAGTCAGGGCGAGAAGGCATACGACATTTACTCCCGTTTGCTTATCGACCGCGTCATCTTCATCGGCACCGAGATAGATGACACCGTGGCCAACTCTGTGATAGCGCAGCTGCTCTTCCTGCAAATGACCGAGCCCAAAAAGGATATTCATCTCTACATCAATTCGCCCGGTGGCTCGGTAACCGCAGGTCTCGCCATCTACGACACCATGCAATTTGTCTCGTGCGATATCAACACCTACTGCATCGGCATCGCTGCCTCCATGGCATCCATTCTTCTCGCGGCGGGGACGAAGGGCAAGAGATTCTGCTTGCCGAATTCGCACGTCATGATCCATCAAGTGAGGGGCGGAGCACAGGGAACCGCTTCAGACGTTGAGCGCACCATCAACTTCATGTTCAGCTTGGATAAGAGGCTCACCGGTATTCTCGCCCAGCACACGGGAAAGGATCCCAAGACGGTGAAGAAAGACCAGGATCGCGATAACTATATGACCGCCGAGGAGTCACTTGCATACGGTCTCGTGGATCGCATCCTCAAGAACAAACCGGAGCCTACGAAGTAAACCGCCATGCCTCGCAACCCACGCAAGCGCTGTATCTTCTGCCAGTTTCCTGAAGAGGATGGGCGTCCCATGCTGGATATCACCCCGGAAGTCCACGTGTGCTTCCCCTGCATGGAGGAACTCAACCATAGAATGTTCCAAGCAATGCCGATGGGCGACATCGCCGCTGAACGCATACTGGCTCTCATCAGCGCCACTCACCCGGAAATCTTGCCGCAAACGTCGGATGACAGCTCAGACGTGCTGGAGGTGCAAACACGAGAACAGGATGAATTGCCAACGCCGGAGCAATTGCACCGCATGCTTGATTCTTACGTCATCGGACAGGAACTCGCGAAGCGTACGCTCTGCGTAGCCGTTTACAACCACTACCTGCGACTGAGACAAAAGGAAGATGACGACGGCACGGAGATTGAGAAGAGCAACATCCTGCTGGCGGGCTCCACGGGGTCCGGAAAGACGCTTTTAGCCAAGACCTTGGCACGTATTCTGGATGTGCCGTTCTGCATTGTGGATGCAACAACACTGACAGAGGCCGGCTACGTGGGAGAGGATGTGGAAAACATTGTGCTGCGCCTGCTGCAGGCGGCGAACATGAATGTGGCCAAAGCGGAGCGCGGTATCATCTATGTGGACGAAATCGACAAGATCGGACGCAAGACTCAAAATGTAAGCATAACACGTGACGTAAGCGGTGAGGGGGTGCAGCAGGCGCTGCTCAAAATCATCGAGGGCACGGAATGCAACATCCCCCCGAAAGGAGGACGCAAACACCCCAACGAAGCCTACATCCGGGTCAACACGGAAAATATCCTCTTCATCTGTGGCGGAGCTTTCGTCGGGCTGGAGGACATCATCCGCAAGCGACTCGGCGCCTCCACTCTCGGATTCGCTTCCATTGAGGAGGAACGCGACACCAAGGAATACACAGAGGAAGAAGTACTCTCTAAAACCATGCCGGAGGATCTCTTCCTTTTCGGCATGATACCGGAATTGGTGGGGCGTCTGCCTATCTTTGCGCCGCTCACGACCCTCACAGAGGACCAATTGGTGCAACTGCTTACGCAACCTAAAAACGCCCTGTTGAAGCAATATACAAAACTGCTCGCCATGAGCGGCGTCAAACTTACCGTGGAGCCCAAGGCTCTGCGTGCCATGGCCAAACAAGCAATTGAACGCAAAACCGGTGCACGCGCCTTGCGCAGTATCTTTGAGCGTCTCATGCTGGATATCATGTATATGGCTCCCAGTGACAAGAGCATCACTGAGGTAACTCTCACGGAAGCAACGGTGCTGGGCAAAGGCAAGCCCAAAGTAACCCGAAAGGGGAAATAAAGTCATGCGCGTGCTGGGAATTGAGTCGAGCTGCGATGAGACAGCCGTGGCTGTGCTGGAGGAGGACTCCGGTGGCGGCGCGCGTATCCTGAGCTCCCTCGTATCTTCCCAAATTCCTCTGCACAGACAATACGGCGGCGTCATCCCGGAACTCGCCTCCCGTAATCACTCAGGAAGACTCCCCTCTCTGCTCAGGGAAGCCCTGCAGACCGCTCAGTGCGACTGCGACCAAATAGATGCCTTTGCCGCCACGGGAGGACCCGGTCTTGTGGCAGCCCTGCTGGTCGGTCACACAACCGGAAAAGCTCTCGCCCTCGCTGCCGGCAAGCCTTTCGTCTCCGTGAACCACTTGGAGGGTCACCTGCTCTCTCCCTTCCTGTCCGGTCACAGTGACACACCCGAAAACGGGCAACTGCCTCCGCCGCACATAGCTCTCATCGTCTCCGGAGGGCACAGCTTACTTCTGGACGTGGAGGGATTGGGGAAATACCGCTTGCTCGGACGCTCACGGGACGATGCCGCCGGGGAGGCTTTTGACAAGGTGGCTCGTATGCTGGATTTACCTTATCCGGGCGGACCACAGATCGATGAACGGGCGGAGAGGGGCGACGCTGCTCGGTTTGCGTTGCCTCGTCCCATGCTTTATGAGAACAACCTGGACTTCTCTTTTTCCGGGCTCAAGACCGCTGTACTGCACCTGCTGCCGCGGCTGACTCCGAATGGCGATCCTCACGAGTTGGATGAGCAGAGTATGTGCGACCTTTGTGCGGGAGTGCGTGCTGCCATCGTGGACGTACTCGTGCAGAAGGCAAAACGAGCCCTCAAACTGTCGGGCAAGAAACTCCTGTCCGTATCCGGGGGGGTATCTTGCAATGCGGCGCTGCGAGATGCGCTGACCGATGTGTGCGCCCGGCGCGGGGTGGCTCTCTCGTTGCCTACTCCGGAGCTCACCACGGACAACGCCTCCATGATTGCCTTTGCCGGAATGCTCCACGCACGCGCGGGACAATTTTCATCGTTGGAGACACCGGTTGAACCCAATCCTCAGCTGGCCGGCTACGCGACTCGTTCCTGAAAATCCCATGAAACTGCGTGACAAATTACGAACGATTCTGCCGGACATCCTGCCGCAGCGACCGCAGGATGCCATCAAAGGCAAGGAGCTTATCGCACGCGTACGCACCGTCTTGGGTAAGGAATACTCTGACGGCAGCCTTCTCTCCCAATTTTCTGCGTTAGCCTTTGAGGAAGGAACTCGCCTGGCTCGAGTGCCGGGTGGACAGGGATACTACCTCCGCCGCGAAGGAGAAGCGCCCGGCTCCCTCAAAAACTTCTTCACGGAACCCGAGAGTGCCGATGATTCTCCTCTGCACCGCGCCATAGCTTTGGCGGTCCGACTCTACGACACGGAGGGACTGAGCGTCTTTGTGTTTCCGGTGGAGGAGGAGAGCTGGAGTCACCCGGATCTCGTGGCTGTGCACTGGCCTGCCGGACAATGGGAAACAGACGGTTGTTACAGGATGCGAAAAGAATCGGATCAAGCTCCATCCTTTCGGGCGGTATGTGTCTGCTCGGAAGGAGACGAAGAATCGCACCGGAGAAACTTCTTTCGCGCCCTGGCATGTGGACAGTGGGCGCATGAGTCAGAGCTGCTCCTCGTGGGAGATCAAGAAGAAGACGCGGAGGGGCTAAGCCGTGCCGCCGAACAATATGGCGTTGGGATACGCTGCATCGGCACAGCCAATTCCCTGTTACCGAGGGCGGACATCATGCTGCGTATGGAGATGCAGGAGGCTCGGGAAAACATCAGCAATCTTTCCTGTCGTGTGCTGGCTCACCCACGCTTCTGCAGCGACCCATGCCAACCGACCTCTGAGATGCCGGACGTTCTCCCGGTGCAGGAATGGGCTCATTATTGTGTGCAACGGGGCTTTGTGGAAGCCTTTGAACGCCGCGTGGCCGTCGGTTAATTTTCTTTTCCATCATCATGATTCGTCCCATCATCCTCTGTTGCCTCTTGCTCGGCGGTCTTTACACCGCTGCTGAGGCACTGTGGGATCTCGGGGAAACCGCCGTTTTCGTTTATCGGGCGCAAGTAGTACCGGGAACGGTGGTCGATCAACGGGAACGACCTTTCCACAGTTGGGGAGAAATGATGCAACACGGTCATTTCCCTTGGGAGGGAAGCACGGCCTACCAGCCCATCGTGAAATTTACCTGCATGGGACGTCCGGTCATAGCAAACCAAATTCCTGATCTCGATTCACGTAGCCATGAAAACAATGAACAGCTTGATCTGCTGGTGGATTTCACGCGCGGACGTGTCCCTACCCTCCGTATCAATGAATTTCGCTTCCTGTGGGGAGGAGCATTAGCGCAATTCGCGGGTGGGATTCTTCTGTTGCTGATCTTCCGCCAACTGCTCCACAGAAATACCGGAAGGAAAAGCGTCCCCTCCGCCTCTCAAGAACAACCTGTCTCAAAAAAATCGCGTGGAAATTCAGCCCCCTCCCAACGAAAAGGTGGGAAAAAACACAAGAAATCGTCCCAATCCCCCAAAAAGCCATCCTCTCCGCGTAGAAAAAAGGGTGGAACGTAACGAAAGCTCTTTGATTTGTCCGCTTTTTCAGCGCCCTACTGAGAATGCAATTCAGCATCTCGCGTCCTCCATGCAAAAAGCAACCTTTCCTTGATAGTTTGCTTATTTTAAGCGCCCTATGTTTGGTATTGTCCCCCTATTTCTGAGGCATCAGGCTCGCAGGAAATTCTCCTCCCCCGTTTTTAGCTGCTCTTCGGTGACTTTATTTCTGAAGCAATACAACCGGCTTTTGATGGCGGTTGATGAGACCGTCATGATTCCTCAAGGGTAAACTCTCGACTATGCTATTTTATTAGTCAATAGGAGATCATTTATAGCATACAGTCTGGATTTTTATGCGTATCTCTTTTCAAATGCGATATGCAAGTAAAAATTTGCACATCGTTGAAAAAAGTTTCATTACAAAGGAGGGAGCCTGAAAGAAAGAAGAATCTTTCTAATTGTTATTGTTGAAGTGCATGATTGTATACTATTCATTATAAGCAAACAACGTTTATTGGGGCAATATATCGCATTTGAAAAGAGATAAACTACCCACGTAATTGCGAGAGCCACGTCGCTGAACAGGAGGCTAATCGCGCATCAAATCAGCCAACCTCACAAACCGTGACGACCGACTCAACACCAAATGCCAAACTCCCTCTTGAGGGTATTACGGAAAAACAAGGGTAAGAAAGGAGATTCTGGCATGGAAAAATTATGGGCACAAATTATCGATTTTTTGAGACCTGCGGTTGCCCAAATTCTGGGTCGAACACCGGGAGAAGAAACGAAAGGTCAGAATGACGACCGTGTACAAAAAGAAGTAGGGCAGATATTGCAAATTCGGCGCGAACCTGCTGAGGAGGAACCCGATAATGTCGGGAAGCAGGATGTCGTAGAATATCCTTCCTCTGTTGAGAAACCGGCAGAGGAAGAACTCCCGCCCGAGCCGGAAGATCCCCAATCAGTGTGTAGCGGGAGGATTCGGATGGGCGAGCTCTCAGAGTCCATTCGTGAGGAAAATGTGCGTGAGTTGGTGTGCGATCGAATCGAGCAGATTACTCGACGATTGGAGGACTGGGGGGTGGAGATGGCAGACTCTCTCGCAGAATTGGAGAGTTTGCGTTCTGATGATGAGTTCGATGTGGGGCAGTTGAAAAAAATCTGTGCGGAGTTGCGTTGCCAGTTGGAGTCGTTGGATTGTAAGTTGATCGACCTTGACGAATGGGATCCGGAGAAGCAACGAGCTATCCGTGTGGAAGAAGGGTTGCCTCCCGGCAGCACGCCGCATATTACAAGAAAAGTTTCGCTTGGACTTTGCGTGCAGGGACGCCTTGTGCGTAAGCAGGAAGTTTACATCAAAAAATAACCCCCAATACCAATATGGACTATATGGATGATACTATGATAGGAGATCCCGTGGATCAAAGTTCTCACTGGATTTATCAATCGGAACCGGATAACTGTGCTGTGGCAGCAGAGTTAAGCATCATGCACCAGTTCGGCGTGGACATCACACAAGATCAAGCGAACTATATATCAGCAGCAAACGGGTGGTATCATCCGGGGGCCGGAGGTACAGCGCCGAATGATATTGGCAACATGATGGATCTCTACAACATACCCAATCATAGTTGTGAGAACGCGACCGTTGCTGATTTGGCACGCGAACTGCAACAGGGACACGGTGTTATCGTTGGGGTCGATTCGGATCAACTCTGGGATCAGGGTCCCTTGGCAGAGAT
>CANQYL010000059.1 GCA_947628035.1 uncultured Akkermansia sp.
TGTAACATTAACTATCTATTCTTAAAAACTCGCCAAATCTTTTTCCTGCGCCTCCAGCGAAATTGACGGAGACCCATTTATTGGGGCACGTGTGCCATAGGGCTTGAAAAACGTCAGCATCTGTGATATAAGCTGAAGTCGACCGTGGGGAAGTCCTACGACGTGAAGAGCAAGGGGTTTCTACTGATGATGGTCGTGATCTTTTTTCATCCTCCTGAAGAATGCCCGTAACGCTGAAAATACTAGTTTGCTACCATAAACCGGCGAAACTATACCAAGATGACGTCTATGAGCCGATCCATTGCGGGCGCGCATGTTGTTCCTTGCCCTCCGAAGAGAAGCAGTGGATGCTTGAGCACATGAGGGGAGATGATACAGGAGAGAACATCTCCGCGTTGGGATTGCATTTTGCGGAGACATCCGCCATTTATTGGGCATGGAAAAACTATGACCAGCTTGGGAATCCGGATTACATTGGGCTTTGTCATTATCGTCGCCTGTTTGAGCCGAAGGATATAGCTTCTTTCGCAGATTATGATATCGTGGCGCCTTACGAAAAGAATTGGCATGCCCGATCAATTCGTGAAGTGTTTTCCAATGTCCATGGTACACAGGATTTAGAGAAGGCGGTTTCCATGTGGGTTGAGAGAGAGCCTTCCTACCGTGACCTCGCTGAGTCATACATGCGTTCTGAGAGAGGGTACTACTACAACGCGTTCATCATGAGGAGAGAAATTTTCCATGAGTACTGCGAGAAACTCTTTAACGTGCTTTTCCGGGTTCATGAGCAAATGGATTATGCACGGGCAACGTGCTACAATCGGCGAATGCCCGCATTTGTCGCCGAGCGGTTGACGGGAATCTACATTGCAGGAAAGGAGAGGGAGAATTACAGGGTGAAGAAATGCATTCACCGACATGTTGAGAAGAGCGCCAAAATGGAGATAAGTCCCCAATTTGGTGCGGATGGCATAACGGTTTGCCTGTCGGCCGATGACCATTATGCACCGTATTTGCTGGTGGCGGTAGCGTCGATCAAGGCGAACCGAAGGGGGGGGGACCGGTACGAGATATACATTTTGGATGGAGGGGTGACCGATGTTCACAAAAATCGCTTGTTATCTTTGTGCGATGAAAGTTTTTATGTACGGTTTATCGAAATAAGCCCGTATTTGGAGGATGTTGACCCGGAGATTTTTCAGTTGAACGCCCATTTCTCAGCAGCGACGTACTACCGGTTCTTCATTCCTGAGATTTTCCGGCGTTTTGGACGGTTGCTTTACTTAGATTGCGACTTGGTCGTCCACCATAACCTCGCGGAGTTGTACAGGACGGATATGCAAAACTACGTGTTGGCGGCCGTCCCGGATATTGAAGTACACAGGTCACTCAGAGGAGCCGCCGCCCAAGGGATGCGGAGATACTTGACAGAGAAGCTCAGCATGATGCGTCCGGACGACTATTTTCAGGCAGGTGTATTGCTGCTTGACATCAACAAAATGCGGGAGATGGATTTTACGAACAAGTGCCTGGCACGCTTGCAGGAAATAGGCAAGCCGCTGTATGTGGATCAGTGTGTGATGAATTCTGTGCTGGACGGGAACTATTACCCATTGGCTTTGAAATGGAATGTGCTTTGGCAATTACCCTACTACGAAAAATTTATGGAGAACCAACTGAGCGCCGAAAAATATGCAGAGTATTTTGAAGCGCGCAGGCATCCCCGGATCGTTCACTATTCCGGAGATATCAAACCGTGGAAGAACACGGAGGTCGAATTGGCTGATTTGTGGTGGAAGTACGCGCGTGAGACGGGCTATTACGAGAGCATCCTTTTGCATGCGACTAAAATGATGATAAAGGACATTTCATCACTTCGTTGTTACCGAGTGAAATATCATTGGTATAAATTTCTGTCCAAAGTTACATTCGGTCAAACGCGTAAGCGTTACAAGCAACTGAGAGGATCCTGCAAAGTTCGTATTAGAGCCATTCGTGATGTGTTGAAAGCTCTCTAATCCGCTGAAGTTTCAAGGAATGTGCGCGGATGACGGGATGCGTCTTTGCTTCGGCTGGAGGGCGAGGAGAGAGCCGATTCAAGAAGTTTGATTCATCTTTTCGGCGAGTTTTTTGAGGTATTGCATGCGCTCGCTGATTCGCAGCTCAAGCCCGTTGTTGGTCGGGTGGTAATAGACGCGCCCCTCGGGAAGGTAAGCCTGGGGGACGAAGTGTTCATCCCCAAAATCGTGAGCGTACTTATAGGTGGTGTCTTCTACGGAGACGCCACGGAGGCGGGCGAGTTTCTTGCGGGTGGTGGTGGCGAGGTGATCGGGAACCGGAAGAGTCTTTCCTTCCCTGACGTCCTGCATGGCAGCCTCAAAAGCCATGTAGGCAGAGTTGCTCTTGGGGGCGGTAGCTACGTATACGGTCGCGTGCGCGAGCGGGATGCGCGCCTCCGGCATGCCGACCATCTCAGCAGCACGCGAAGCAGCCAAGGCTACGCGTAGGGCATTTGAATCTGCCAGCCCCACGTCCTCACTGGCACAGATGACGAGCCGGCGCGCAATGAAGCGAGGATCTTCCCCGGCATTGAGCATGAAAGCGAGCCAGTAGAGCGCGGCGTCCGGATCACTCCCACGCATGGATTTGATGTAGGCGGAGATGGTGTCGTAGTGACCGTCGCCATCGCGATCATAGCGCACGGCTTTTTGCTGGATGGATTCCTCAGCCACTTCGAGCGTGATGTGGATTTTGTCGTCCTCAGATGCAGGAGTGGAGAGAGCGGCCACTTCGAGAGCCGTGAGGGCTTTGCGAGCATCGCCATCCGCCTTGAGCGCTATGTGAGCTAGCGCCTCATCATCGATCGTCAGAGGCATCTTTCCCAAGCCTCGGACGGGGTCAGACACGGCGCGTTGTAGGAGTTGGAAGATGTCCTGTTGAGGAATCGGCTCCAAGGGGAAGACCTGGGAGCGGGAGAGCATGGCGGAGTTGATGGCGAAGTAGGGGTTTTCTGTGGTGGCTCCGATGAAGCGGACGGTGCCGCTTTCGAGGTGGGGGAGGAGGACATCCTGTTGAGCCTTGTTAAAGCGATGCAGCTCATCCACAAAGAGGATCGTGCGCTGGTTGTGCAGAGACATGCGAGCTTTTGCCTCCGCTATCTTGTCGCGAATTTCGCTCACATTGGATTCAACGCCGCTGAGCATGACAAAGTAGGCGCTGGTGTGCTTGGCTATAACGTAGGCGAGCGTCGTTTTGCCTACACCCGGGGGACCGTAAAAGATGAGGGAAGAAAAACGATCGGTCTCAATGGCTCGCCGCAGCAGCTTGCCGGGAGCAAGCAGGTGCCGCTGCCCCGCAATTTCATCAGGCGTCTCCGGACGCATACGGGCGGCGAGAGGCATGCCGCGTACGTCAAGAGAGGCTTCGGGACTGGTGCCATGCGGGGTGAAGAGGTCGGCCATTATCGTGGAGGGGAAGGGGATTAGAGGCGCGGGATGAGGGAGCGCAGTTGGATGTGAATTTTGGAGCAGCGGGTTTGGAGAGGGCGGAGGGTTTCCACTTGCCGAGTCACTTTTTGGCGTGGGGTCGTATAGAGTTGGCGGTAAGCGGCGATGCGGGATACGAGCATGCGCCCCAGGATATCCCGCATGGAATGGTCGATGGAGGCGCAGAGTTCACGGGACAGTTGCTCTACGGAGTGGCAAATCTGTCTGCTGGCCATACGGTGACCGATGCAGCCGGCGAACCACACCATAAGGGAAGCCACGACGCAAAGAAGCCCAAGCACGTCTTGCCCAACGCAGCCCAGAATGCCGGCCACAGTGAGGAGAATGCAGATAGCTATGATGCACAGACGCATCCAGTTGGTCTGAGCGGCGAAGATGTTGAAGAACTTGCGCCGCAGGTTGGCGGCGGCAAGGGGCTCGTAGGCATCCCGGCAAAGTCGGGAGCGCAGAGTGGTCAGTTCTTTTTCAAGCTTATCCGCCGGGAAAACGCCGATCTCACATTCGAGGGTTTTCTTCATGCGGGGACGCACGCTGCGCCAGTGTTGCGCGCAGTACGCCACAAACTGTTCATCAGATTCTTCCTGACGGAGGGATATTTGCTCCTTCAGGCTTCGGTGCAGCTCCCTGTCGGCGAGCCTCCCCATGAGTTCGAGGCGCAGCAGGGTAACCGGAGAAAGTACATAACCGAGGCGTTGGCGTATGTCGTGGATGAGACTCGGCATCACTTGAAGAATGGTGGACTTGAAGCTCTTGTGGTACTCGTTGATGGCGGTCATCTGATGAGTGAGCATGTCGTCAATTTCCTGTTCAATGCCGGCGAGGAATCCGCTATCGGTGCGGCTCACGGTTTCGCGGGCGCGCAGGACGCGATTTTGTTTGTCCACGAGGTCGGAGGTGCGTTCTGCGAGGGAGCGGATGGCGCTGCGGATGGCGTGGGCGCTTTCCAGGGTGTCCTGGACGCGTTCGCGGAAGATCTCTGTCTCGCCGCCCTGATCAGAGGAAGCGAGGAAGTAAATGGGGAGTGCCTTGCCGATGCGTTTGTGACAGAGCTCGCGCATTGATTCCTTGAGGGCTACGGCACTTTTAGCGCTCAGACGATCTGCATGAGTTACTGCAATAGAACAACCGTCCTGTCCGTTCGCCGTTGCCTCTGCAAGCAGACTCCACACTCCGACGGCATCCGGCTTCTGTGCGTCGATGACGCCAATGATGACATCTGCTCCCTGCATGAGAGTGCGGCAGGTTGAGTGCACATCATTTTGTTCGCAGTCAGCAGTATCCACAAGTTCCAGCCCTTCAAGCTGATGCAGGGGGAGAAAGAGAGAATGCCCGGCATCTCCGTCTCGGCAGGTGTAACGCCAGCACAGATAGTGACCTTCCATGGCATGGCGAGCTATGATGGGGGCATCAATGAGGCGGGAGAGGATGGAGGATTTACCGGACTTTGCACCACCGATTACCATGATGCGGCGGTCGTGAGAGAGAGCACGCAGAGCCTGCTCGACCGGCGTTCTATAGTCTTCCAAACTCTCGTCATCGATATCGCGGCATAGGGCTTCGGCTTGCTCAGCCCAAAAGCTGACCAAGCTCTCTTGCACGTTGTATGCTCGTCTCAACTCCACCGGGAGGCATTATAGACGGCGCTCGCCTCCTTGTCCATGATATTTTATGAGGGGAACGGCAGGAGGAGACACCTGACGTTTCCTATTTACGATTTGGATGCCAGCGTGCCAGGGACGCGGTGAGACGAAGCAAGGGCGGAGCGGAATTTAACAATGCGGGTTGTTGGCTAGAAAGCCGTGGGGGGTATGCGATGCCGTCTTGAGAGCCCGTTACAACATCGAAAACTATGTCATACATGGCAAACGCACGTCCTAATGCGTTTGCTCCGCCGCTAAGGCGTCCAATCTGACATCGACTTGGAGGAGAGCGGACTCATCTCGCCCACAACGTTCGAGGGCATGGAGAATATCGCTCACAAGGCATTCTTCCTCCACCTGCTCACGAACGAAATTCATCATGAGGTGCTCACCGGCGTAATCCTTTTCTCTGCGGCAGAGGGCAAGGAGATTGTGGATGGATTGGGTGACGAGTTTTTCATGATCAAGAGCGATCCGAAAGATATCTGCCGGGGTTTCCCATGGATAGGAGTCGGTGGAGATTTGGGGTATCCGAACTTCGGTGCGGCGCTGCTCCATGTAATCGAGAATCTTCAGGGCGTGACCGCATTCTTCATGGAAGTGGGCTCGCAACCATCTTCCCGCTCCCCGCATCCCGTACTCATTCATCAACACAGAAAAGGATAAGTACAGGAAGGCCGCGTTGAATTCCATCCCGATCTGCCGGTTCATTTCCTCTGCTATAAGCGGATTCATATCAGGTCCATTTTCTCCCATTCATCGACAAGTTTCCATCACTGTTAGTTGTTTTGCATGACCGGCGCCAATCAGTAGCTTGAGTCCCGGTTCATGATTTTCCCTCACCACCGGTGCTTACGCATCGGATAACCCGTGCCGTCGACGCGCATTATTTAAGTCTTAAATCGGACTTGGGAAAGTTGCGTTTGCCCTGATGGGGATGTGATTCGCAAGGACAAATGCAACAGATGACAGAAAGAGTTGAGACCATGGGAAGAGAGGGGTAAAATAGTAATAGGAAGGATTGAACCTTATGCCAGACGGATTCGGCAGTGCCTTATTCGCGGCTTGTTGGCATACTTCCATCCATCCGTAGAAATTGCATGGGAAATGAGTTGAACGAGCCCAGAAGAGATCTTATGGGGACACGTGGAGAAGAGAACGTGCTTGCCTATTCGAGCAATGGAGCTATAACGTGCGCCTGGGTTCATAGCGTCTGGGTTTGGGTTATAGAAATTACCCCAGCATACTCTGAACTCCATGGCATCCTTTTTTGTACCAAGAACCTGTTGCATTTGATTTGAGATCCGGTATTCCTGTCTTTGTTTGATACTGCTCCTGACAAAACTTCTTTCCCGAGGAAAAAGTAACTCTATTCTTGCTTGTTTGCTCATTTTGAGTGGCATGTGTTTGATATTATCCCTTCATTTTTGAGGCACCAAGCTTTCGGAAAATTCTCTTTCTTCGTTTCTGGCGACCCTTCGGTGACTTTATTTTTGAGGCAATGCGGGCGATGCGCGTTTGCCCGTAATTAATGGAGTTTGGCTTGATATGTGGGCAGGAAAAGCGTATAATCCGCGTGCACATGATAGGCGAAACTCTCCAGATTGGGCTGGTCGGATTGGGGACGGTAGGTTCCGGGGTGTATGAGGCACTGCTGAGGAACCGAAGTCTCCTGGAGGCGCGAGCCCAGATATCATACGCCGTGAGGAAGATAGCTGTACGTGACAAAAGCAAGGCGCGCGATGTTGTCATAGAGGAGGGGGAACTCACAGATGATTGGCGTGATCTCGTAAACGATGAAAAAATTGACATCATCATCGAACTGATAGGGGGCACCACAGAGGCGCTTAAACTCGTAAGAGGCGCGTTGGAAGCCGGCAAGCCCGTGGTCACCGGCAATAAGGCTCTTCTCGCCGAATATGGAGCCGAACTCTTCCGCCTCTCCCAGAGCAAGGGTGTTCCCCTGTACATTGAAGCCTCATGCGGCGGCGGCATCCCCATCGTTCAGTCGCTGCAAAATTCCCTGATCTGTAATCGGGTTGATTCGATAGTCGGCATCATCAACGGCACGAGCAATTACGTACTCACCTCCATGGAAAAGAGTCACATTTCCTTTGAGGCGGCCCTTGATCAAGCTGCAAAGAAAGGCTACGCTGAAGCTGACTCCACTCTGGACATCAATGGCTGGGATGCCGCACACAAGGGACTCATCCTTGCCATGCTCGCCTACGGAACCCCATTGGATTTGAACGCCATCTCCGTGAGTGGCATTGAGGATGTACAACCGGCAGATTTTGAGTTTGCTCACCGCTTAGGCTACACCATCAAGTTGCTCGTCGTCATCAAACGCCACGAGGAGGAGGGAACTCTCGAATTGCGCGTGCAGCCCAGTTTTGTGCCACTGGATCACCTGCTGGCGAAGGTGGACGGTGTGTTCAACGCCATCGCCGTGCGCGGAGACATTGTAGGCGAGACCATTTTCTACGGCAGGGGAGCAGGTAAGAATCCAACCAGCAGCGCCGTACTGGGAGATGTCGTGCTGGCCATGCGTGAATGCCGTCTGCTGAACTACCACAGCGGCTTCCATCCCTACGCCAAAGAAACGGCCGTTCTTCCTGCTAGGGAGACCGTTACTCCCTACTACGTGCGCTTCCGCGTGCGTGACCAACACGGCGTCATCGCCGACATAGCCGCCGCCTTCGCCCGGTTCAGCATAGGTATTTCCGCCACCTCCTCTCAGGAAGGAGAAACGACCCAAACGGGTGAGCCATGGACCCACCTCGTCTTCATCCTTCACGCCTGCAAACTGGGTCAATTAGGGAGCGCGTTGGAGCAGATAGAAAAACTTGACAGCGTGGTGTCGGAGCCGGTTGTATTCCGCATAGAAACTTTCCGTGAATCCTGATTATGGCACTGATTGTACAAAAATATGGCGGTTCCTCTCTGGGAACGATTGACCGTATCCGCAACGTCGCCCGACGTCTTCTGGAAACCCAGCGAGAAGGCAACAAGGTGGTAGCGGTCGTGTCTGCGATGAGCGGCATCACCGACAAACTTATCGGTCTCGCCCACCAAGTCATGGACAACCCGCCGGAGCGTGAGTTGGATATGCTCGTCTCTACCGGCGAGCAACAATCCATCGCTCTCCTCTGCATGGCTATCGCGGACATGGGAGGCAAAGCCATAAGCTTCACCGGCGCCCAAGCGGGCATCTGCACCTACGGCACCCACACGCGCGGGCGCATTGAGTCCATCTCTCCCACGCGCATCACCTCCTCCCTCGACGAGGGTTTTATCGTTGTCTGCGCAGGCTTTCAGGGTGTGACCCCCGATGGAGAAATTCACACACTTGGGCGAGGCGGGTCTGATCTTTCCGCCATCGCCTTAGCGGCGGCAGTGAAAGCAGATATCTGCCGCATTTATACGGATGTGGACGGAGTATACACCTGCGATCCACGAGTGGTGAAGGATGCCCGCAAGATCCCGCTGTTGAGCTATGAGGAGATGCTGGAGATGGCATCCAGTGGATCGAAAGTAATGCAGGCACGCTCGGTGGAGTTGGCCAAGAAATTCGGCGTCGTCTTTGAAGTACGTAATTCTATGAATAATAACCCCGGTACCATAGTCCAAGAAGAAAACACCTCCATGGAATCCCTCGCCGTCCGCGGCATCTCCATTGAGCGCAACCAGGCTCGTGTGACCGTCTCAGGCATTACTGCCCCGGTTCCCTACACAGCCATCATCCTCACCGCCCTGGCCGATGCCGAGATCAACATCGACATGATCGTCGCCAACACGGCTCACGATGGCAAAGCTCGTCAATCCTTCACCATGAACATGAACGAGCTCGGCGCCGCACAAGCAGCTCTCAAAAAAGTATTGCCCCAGCTCGGCAAGGACGCCCGTTTGGACACGGAGGCAGGTTTGGCCAAGCTCTCCGTTGTCGGCGTTGGGATGCGTTCCAACTCCGGAGTTGCCGCCACGGTCTTCCGCGCGCTGGCGGACGCCGGCATTGCTACCGGCATGATCGCTACCTCGGAAATTCGGATCTCCACCACCGTGGAGGCGTCCGACATTGAGAAAGCCGCCCGTGTTGTGCACGCCGCATTCCATCTCGCTCAAGGTGAGTAGTTCCTGAACGCGCCTCTTTCCCTTCATCCACCTTATGCGCAGCTCCATCTTCCAACGCATCTTCGGCAAGTTACCACCCTTCGGCAGGGGAGTGGAGCCTTTTGTTTGGTGCGGTGGCGTTGTCATGCTTCTCCTCGTTTGTTGTACCACTCTGCTGGTTCTCAAACGCATTTCTACAGGATCCGCACGCGACCACGTCGTGCACACCCTCCGTCTCTCTGAGACATCGGATGAAGATCTTCTCTCGGCCGTCAAAAACGCTGCGGGTGAACTGCAAACGCAGGGAGATAACGCAACCGAGCTGCAAAGGGAACTCGGGTGGAGTCTCGTCCGGCATCTCATTGACAGAAACCTCTTTTCAAAGGCTCAGCGGGACGCCATGCTCATACTCCCTGCCCATAAAACCGACGACTCCGTTATCGCCAAGCGTCTGCTTCTCGTGGCGCGCGCGCTGGTACGCGCCGGCGAGTGGCAGACCGCGCAGCAATACTACGAGACTGCTCAGGATTCCTACCGCGCCCTTCAACAACCGAACGAAATCGAGCAAATTATCCGTGAACGCGCGGTTTTACTGGCGGCCGGTTGCGGCGCCTCCCGCCAAGAGCGTGTCTCTACCCTTGAAGGCTGGCTTGCCCAGGTCCCAAAAGAATCCGCCTCCTCCCTTGGGGCCGAACTCCGAGTCTTCCTCGCAGAATTGCACCACAGCCTCGGCAACCTGGAACTCGCCGACTCTATCTTCCGCGAGGTTACCTCCCAAAAACTCCCCGACCCCGTTCCCCCCTCCCTTCTCATCTGCCTAGGATATGCCCACATTGCCCTCCATGAGGACGAACAAGCCGTCGATTGCCTCCGGGAAGGCATCAGCAAACTGGACTCCGATGACGTACCCTCTCGTATGTATCGCGCCCTTGCTCTGCGAGATCTTGCCACCATCTCGCTCAACTTGGATCACTCGCAAACCGCCCTTGCTCTGCTGGAGAGAGTTTCTACCGAATCAAGCGACATCCTCCCGAAAAGCACCCTCTTTTCCCCGGAAATCATGGGGAAAAGAGCTTGGGCTCTCTACATGGCTCATGATTACGAATACGCCCTTGCCCTCTTCCAGCGACAAATGGAGATGATACCTCCCGGTGAAGAAGGTTTGCGCGTCTACCCTCTTGAAGGAATCGCCCGCTGCTTCCTCGCTCTGGGGCAGCCGGAGGAAGCTCTTCCTCCCGCGCATGAATGTGCGGAGCTGTGCGAAAAATTCATGGCTGAGGATAAACCCTTTTTAGCTCGTCTTTGCATCTTACTCGGTCAAGCCAATGAGCAAGCCGGTCGCCTTCAGGAGGCGGAAACAAACTACAGCCGCTCTGCCGGAATTACGACCGGTGATCCAGCCACGAGAATGGCTGCCCTCTCTGCCTGCGCCACGGTTCTCATGCAGGAGCAAAAATGGGAGGAGGCCGCCCGCACATGGGAGCAGATACTCCCCCTCGTCCCTCAGCAGGACATCATCCAGCGTGAGGATGTCTCTGAGCAAATCGAAAAATGCCGACAGCAACACGCCGCTACCTCCAAACCCGCTCCATCACTTAACCCAACACCCGCACAACCGGCGAAGCCGGCAAAACCCGCACCGTCCGCTAAGGCAGCTAAGCGCTCTTCCTCTCGACGCAGTTCCCGCAGCCGCCGGAACCGTCGCTGACCTTTCCATCTCTCACCCTATCTCAGCTCATGAACCGACGTTACAGATCCCACCGAAAAAACGGCAACTACACCATCCCCATGGTTTCTCTCGGCATCGTAGCAGCCGCCATCCTCCTCTGGGTCATCATTGCCAAAGGTGATGACATCCTGCGCTATTTTGAAGGCGAAACGATCTACTACCCGGATAATTCTGAAGCCAATGCCAACCTCTCTCGCCTCCTTGCCGACCTTTCCGGTGACAAAGCCCAACTCCTCAGCCTCGCTGAGAACAGTCAGGTTCGACTCGGCTGGATCAAGGATGAGCAGACCCGCCGCCACTTCCGTTGGATCCTCATGACACGTCTCCTCGACAAGGGTCTCTGGGACGAAGCTGTGCGCATCCTTCCGGAGGTCGAAGACATTGCTTCCCCCCCGAACCTTGAAAGGCTCGCAGAGGCCGCCCTCGATCACGAGGATTACGAACTCCAGCTCCGCCTCGACCGCAGGCTTCAGGATGCCGCTATCCACCAACCGTCCGACATAGAACTCCTCCTGCGCTCCATCAGGCGCACCGCAGAAACTTGCATTAAAATGCACAACCAAGAGGAAGCGGTGAAGGCAATCAGCCGCCTTGATGAACCTGCCCTCCTCGCCCGTCTCTCAACCCCACAGCTCGCCGCTGAGGCAGCCGATCTCCAAATGCTGCGCGTCGATGTGAGCACCGTGAAAGAACACGCGCTCCAACTCGTCCGCAACATCCTTGAGCAAGCCAACTGGCCCCCCTGTCTCGCCACATCCCGTCTCATGCTTGAGGAGGTTTCCACCGCTCTCAATGACAACCCCGCTCTCACTCAAAGCGCCCTGAAGGAAATTGAGCAAAAGCTCCTGCACTGCCGAGACGGTTTGCTGGAGTATTCCGACAAAGAACACAAACTGCCTCAGTGCTATCTCATCCTCGGTGAACTTCGCCTGCGGCTCGGTGATTACGCAGGCTGCTCCCAAGCTCTCACCCTTGCTAACGCTTTTGCCGAAGGCTACGGCATGACCGATCTCGATTGGCAGCTTATGGTCGCCCGTCTCCGCGCCAAGGCCAATATGTCTCGCGAAGCCAAGGCCGAAGCCATGGAGGATTGCCTCTTCCTCGCTGAGCATGAGTCCTCGCCCGAGCAACTCATGACGGCTCTCACTTTCCTTGCTGCCAATTCCTCCAACTCCGACCGCGAAAAATACCTCTCCCGACTTTGGACGGTCATGCAGGCTCAGCCCTCCTCATCCCGAGAAGACAAAATCGAGCGAGCACGCATCGCGAGTGAAATCGCCGCCCTCAATGCCGAAAACGGCGACAAGGAGCAAGCCGTCAAATGGGGAACGGAAGCCATGCACGCCGCACAGGCGGCCTACCCGGATCTCTCTGATGGAAAAGCTCTGCGCTCCAGCCTCAAACTCGCCCTCCTGCAACGAAAGAATGGCGACGATATGCAGGCCATGCGCCGTCTTCGCGACATCGTTCGCGTCATTGAAGGTATGGAACCGGGACTGCGCCAAAAGTTGGATTCTTCTGACAAATCCCTCTACGCCACGGCTGTCCGTGAGTATGCTCGCACCTGCCTTATCACGGGCGATCGTGACCTAGCTCGCGTCATCATCCGTAAGATTCACGAGGACCTGCCGGAAAAGAAGCGCTGATCCATCTGCCTCATGTCCTCTCTGCACCGCAAGAGCCTCATCGCCACAGCAGCCATTTTTTGCTGTCGCTTTACCGGTCTCTTGCGGGAGATGACTTTCACCACCCTCTTCGGCGCAAGCGGGGCGTTGGATGCATTCTACACGGCTTTCCGCATCCCGAATATGCTGCGCGATATGTTTGCGGAGGGCGCCCTCTCTCAGAGCTTTACGAGCGTGATGAGCAAAGTGGAGCAGACGGAGGGAAGGGAGGCGGCCTGGACGCTGGTACACCGCGTATCTTCCCAACTCATATCGCTGATGGTTTGTATCGTGGCGGCGGGAGTTCTGCTGGCAGGTCTGTGCATGCAGGCTCTCTACCCGGAGAATGTAGGGGTGCAGGTGGATTTACGAGATCCCCACGCCCCGAAGACAGCGCAGGTGTGTGTGCAGGCGGTTTACTCCGGCATCAGCACGGATGCGGATGGACTTCGAGTAGCTCACTTCACAGCGGAGAGTCCGCTGCTCGGGCTGACACGTGAGAGCCGACTTAACCAAACAGCGCTTAAGACCATGCGCGAAGGAGGAGAGGTCTCGCTCACAACTCGCCCGGAGAGAAAAACATCGGGAACACTTCTCGTTGCGCCCCGCTCCTACCTTGATTTGGCGGTCGATCTCTGCCGCATCATGTGGCCGTTTATTTTACTGGCGTCTCTCTCCGCTCTCAGCATGGGAGTATTGAATGTCTTTGGCATCTTCGGTTTGCCGAACTTGGCGAGCGCAGCGTTCAACCTCACGACTATAGCCGTTGGCGTCGCCGTGGGCTGGTTGATCGATCCCTCATTCGGTCCACGTGCCTTGTATGGTTTTGCCGCAGGCGTGGTCTGTGGAGGACTCGCTCAGATACTCATTCAATTGCCGCGCTTGCGCAAGAAAGGCTACCGCTGTCGTTGGGACCTCGGCATCGTTCGTCAGCATCTCCATCTCATGTTCGTCGAGCCGCGCGTCCGCTCCGTCTGGCTACTCATGATCCCCGGAGCCATAGCAGCAGGCATCACTCAACTTACCATTTTCATCAACACTTCCTTTGCCCTTCATCTCCCGGAAGGCGCCGTCACCTCTCTCAACTGCGCGTTCCACCTCTGGCAACTCCCCGTGGCTCTTTTCGGCGTCGCCGTCGGTATGGTGGTTTTGCCCACCATATCACGCATGTCCATCACCTCCGCTAACACGGACATACCTGTGCGACTGGCGGAAGCCATGCGCTTTGTCGCTTTCTTTGCCATTCCTTCCATGGTTTTGCTGGGGGTTTGGGGCGAGCAAATCGTGAGTCTTCTCTACCAGCACGGACGCTTTACTCCACACGCCTCCATGGTGTGCGGGCAAGTTCTCGCCGCGTACTCAATCGGCCTGCTGGGTTATGCGGGGATGAAGGTTCTCCAACCCGTTTTTATGGCGTTGGAAAAACCTTGGGCCCCGGCCGGCATAGCTCTTTGCGCGGCGGTCGTCTCCGTGAGTCTGAATTACATCTTCGTCTTTGTTCTCTCGTTGGATGTCTCCTGGCTCGCCCTCACCACCTCCTGCATCACAACGCTCAACTTTCTCTTCCTCTTCTTTTACCTGCGCAATCTCCTCGGCAACATGGCCTGCCGCGTCCTTATCCCGGGTGTGTTGCGCATAGCGGCGGCGGGATCGGTTCTCGCTCTCTTCTGCTGGATGGTGGATCGCTTTTTTATCCGTGACTTGGTTCATTCCGTACTCGTGACTCGTCTCGGCACCATGCTCATCGCAGGAATTGCCGCCGGCATCGTTTATCTGCTGGCAGCTCTTCTCTTCCGCGTCCCGGAACTTACCTCCTTCCTTTCGCACCTGACCCGGAGAAAAGCCTGAAAGGGACTGGGCACTTGGCGGTGCCTAATTACGATTTTGCCATCTCGAAAAACTCAATTTTATAGGGAACGAAAGAGCAATAAGAGTCGCCTTCTCCTCCTTTTC
>CANQYL010000060.1 GCA_947628035.1 uncultured Akkermansia sp.
CTTCCTCCTCTCTCTCTTTTTCCCCTTCGTTTCCTCCCGATGAAGAGTTTTTAGAGATGGCAAATTCGTAATTCGTAATTCGTAAATGGGCGAGCTTTGCTCGCTCCGTCCATCGTCCATCGTCCATCGTCCATGTTTTGATTTACGATTTGTTCGCGCGGGGATGAAGGCGAGACATTTCTCTTAAATCAGTTATCAATTGGGGAAATTTTTTAGGAAATTGCGTCATAATTGTAGATAAAGTGTTGACATTTGCGTTATAAATGGTAACGTACGCGCACGAAATTTTTGCCGCGAAAATACGGCGAGGATGGAGAGCGAGGAAAGTAGTCGACCACAGAACGCATTATGTCAACCAAGAACAAGCCCGCAGCGAAGACGAAGAGTAAAACGATTAAAGCCGCGAAACCCACGCCGGAGGGGGCGGCGAAAAAGCCGGCGCCGAAGGCAAAAGTTGTCCAAAAGCCGGCACCCAAGAAGGCGGCGCCGAAGAAGCCGGTTGTAAAGTCTGTCCCCAAGAAACCGGTCGCGAAAAAGGTCGCTCCCCAGAAACCGACTGCAAAGCCTGTGGCGAAAAAGCCGATGACGAAGCAGTCCGCAGCCAAACCCGTAGCGAAAAAAACGGTAGGGAAGAAGCCGACGCCGAAGCCTGTAGCAAAGAAGGTCGCACCAAAGAAGCCGGTTGCGAAACCTACGGTCAAGAAATCGGCGCCGAAGAAACCGGTTGCCAAGACTGTGGCTAAAAAGGCGGTTACGAAAAAAACCGTCGCGAAGCCTGTAACGAAGAAGGTCGCGCCCAAGAAGACCGTGACGAAGTCCGTGACTAAAAAGCCGGCGTCCAAGAAACCGGTCGCGAAACCCGTGTCGTCCAAAAAAACCGCCAACAGCAAGTCATCCGCAAAAACTGTGGCGAAGAATCCGGCGTCCAAACCCGCACCGAAAAAAAACGCACCCCAAAAACCGGTCGCTAAGGTAGTCGTCAAGAAACCGGCGCCCAAGAAACCCGCTCCGAAACCTGTAGCAAAGAAGCCGGTCGCGAAACCTGCCCCGAAGAAACCTACGCCGAAGCCCGTATCAAAAGCTCCGGTACCACCGAAAAAGGAGTCGACGACGTCGAAAAAACCGGTCAACAGCGCCTCCTCCAAGCCTCAGCAGAAGCCGCAACCAAAGCCGACTTCGCAGCCGGCAAAGGCTGCATCTCAATCTCCGGCGTCCCAATCCCCGTCGCTTCCAGCGCAGAGCCCGACAAAGACGGCAAAGGAGCTGAAGGCAGCCCGCGCCGCAGCGGCAGCCGAAGAGAGGAGGCGTCGTTCACAGCGCAGGAAGGAGATGCGCAACCTGCACGTCACCCCTGCCCAGCTGCAGGAATTCTTTCCGGACGACCTCACCCTGAAGACCGCCTTTAAGAACCTCATCGCCCAAGCAAAGAAGAACGGTGGCTACGTAACGGACGATGACATCATCTCCTCTCTGCCCGTCGAGGGATTCGAAGAGCAAGACACGGAAAAACTCTTTGAACGTCTGCACTCTTTTGGCATTGAAGTGCTGGAGGAGAGCTCAGGAGCCATGGGACTCAGCCCGGAAGAGCTTCGCAATATCGCCGAGGGGACGCCGGGTCACTTGATGGAGAATCCGAGCGTCCAAGAAAAACTGCGCCAACTCGTTCTCCTCGCCAACGACCAAGGATTCCTCACCTACGACGACATCAACGAAGTGTTGCCTGCCAGTATCATCAACCCCGAGGATCACGAGAAGATCATGGACTGCCTGCGCAGCATGAACTTCAAGATCATCGACGCCGCGGAGATGGGCGAGGTGAATACCCAGCAACCCAGCACCGAAAATGCCGTCCAGGACACAGAGGAGTCTGATAAATCGGCTGATCTGGACGACCCCGTTCGAATGTACCTCAAGCAAATGGGGCAGAAGGAGCTGCTCAAGCGCGACGAAGAGGTTCAGCTCTCTCGCCGTATCGACCAGGCTGAGACCAATCTTCGAAAAAGCCTGCATCACATCGGGCTCGTGGCGAACTACTATGCCGACCTTGCGCAGCGTCTGCTGCAAAACAAAGAACGCTTCGACCGGGTGGTGGCAGAAAAAAACATCGACCACCGCGAGCAATACTTCAGGGAGCTGCAGAACGCGCTCAACAAGCTGTACGGTCAGTATGAGGCAGCGCAAGCCTCCTTCCTGCGGCTTCGCAAGGCTCGTAACCGCAAGCGAGGGGTCGAGGCCGCTCAGCTGGACTTCAAGTCCCACATCTCGAAGCTGCATGAGCTCTACAAACGTTTCTCCTACAAACCGAAAATCTACGAAGACTTCGTGGATCACCTGAGGGAGGTGCGTCAGCGTATCCTCAAACTCCAGCGCCAGCAACAGGCCGAACCCCAGAACCCCGTCTACGCCGACACCCTCTCCGAGCTCGAAACCCGGCTCTGGATGACCATCCCCGACTTCTTGGAACATTACCAGATCATGCGCGGGCACATGAAGCAGGCTAAGGAGTCCAAGGGAGAGATGATCGAAGCCAATTTGCGCCTCGTTATTTCCATCGCAAAGAAATACACGAACCGAGGACTCGCCTTCCTCGACCTCATCCAGGAAGGCAACATGGGGCTCATGAAAGCCGTTGAGAAATTCGAATACCGCCGCGGCTACAAGTTCTCCACTTATGCCACGTGGTGGATCCGCCAGGCTATCACGCGCTCCATTGCGGACCAGGCTCGCACCATCCGCATCCCGGTGCACATGATTGAGACCATCAACAAACTCATGCGCGTGCAGAAGAAACTCGTGCAGGATCTGGGACGCGAACCTACACCGGAGGAAATCTCCTCTCACTGCGGCATGTCCGTCGAGCGCGTCCGTAGCGTCTTGAAGATGGCTCAGCAGCCCATTTCCATGCAGCAACCTGTCGGCGACTCGGACGATACTTCCTTCGGCGACTTCCTGGAGGACAAGACTGCAGAAAACCCCATGGACGGAGCCGCGTTCAATTCTCTGCGCGAGAAGCTCTCCGTGGTACTCAATACCCTGAACGAACGTGAGCGCGCTGTCATTGAGCAACGCTTCGGTCTGCGCGACGGCAATCCCCGCACCCTCGAGGAGGTGGGACGACAGTTCAACGTCACCCGCGAACGTATCCGCCAGATTGAAGCGAAAGCTCTGCGAAAACTGCGCCATCCTTCGCGTATCCAAAAAATCAAGGGCTTCCTCGATACCACGGCGGACTGAGACGCAGGGAAGCTGCCTTCCCGAAAGTCACAATTCTTCATCATCCGATCAACCCTCTTCTGAACTTGGGAAAGACGTTATACAGGAAAGTGTGGGATGCTCACACGGTGGGTGTGCTGCCGGATGGCAGGACGCAGCTGTTTGTCGCGACGCATTACGTACACGAGGTGACGAGTCCTCAAGCATTCGGCATGCTGAAGGACCTGGGACTAACCGTCCCGTACCCGGAGCGTACCTTTGCGACGGTGGATCACATCATCCCGACAGACGAGCAGAGTGAGCCATTTGCGGACGCGAGAGCGGAGTCCATGCTCACGGCTCTGCGGCGCAACTGCAAGAAATACGGCATCCGTTTTTTTGACCTGCCAACAGGAGAGCAAGGGATTGTGCACGTCATCGGTCCGCAGCTCGGCATCACTCAACCCGGCATGACCATCGTGTGCGGCGACTCCCACACCGCCACGCACGGAGCTGTGGGGGCTGTGGCTCTCGGCATCGGCTCCACACAGGTGCGCGACGTACTGGCCACGCAGACCCTGGCGCTCTCCCCGCTGAAAGTACGCAGAGTACGGGTGGAGGGCAGTCTCCGCAGGGGAGTCACAGCAAAAGATGTCGCTCTCCACATCATCGGCAAATTGGGAGCACAGGGAGGGCTCGGCTACGCTTACGAATTTGCAGGTTCCGCCATCGAACAAATGGACATGGACGGACGTTTCACCCTCTGCAACATGGCGATTGAGGGAGGAGCCCGCTGTGGCTACGTCAACCCGGATGACACGACCTTCACCTACCTGAAAGGGCGACCCTACTCCCCGAAGGGAACGGACTGGGACGCGGCCGTTGAGCGCTGGAAGAGTTTTGCCAGTGATGCTGATGCCGCATACGATGACGAGGTCATCATTGACGCGGCGTGTATTGAACCAACTGTTACCTGGGGAATTTCTCCCGACATGAGTCTTGGTGTGAACGAACTCATCCCCGATCCCTCTGCACAGGAGGATCCGGAGAAACGACACGCTATGCAGGCGGCTCTGGATTACATGAAATTCTCTCCCGGCGAGAGTCTTAAAGGGAAAAAAATCGATGTGGTCTTCATTGGTTCATGCACGAATGGACGCCTTGCCGATTTTCGTGCGGTCGCCCCGCTGCTGAAGGGGAAACGTGTGGCTCCCGGGGTGCGAGCCCTGGCGGTACCGGGGTCACAGATGACGGCTCAACAATGTGAAAAGGAAGGCATTGCGGACATCTTCCGAGAGGCGGGATTTGAATGGCGGCTGCCGGGATGTTCCATGTGTCTCGCGATGAATCCCGATCGACTGGAGGGGGATCAGCTTTGCGCCTCCACCAGCAACCGCAACTTCAAGGGACGCCAGGGGAGTCCCACCGGGCGTACCCTGCTCATGAGTCCCATCATGGCGGCAGCCGCGGCCATCACCGGTTGCGTCTGCGATGCCCGTGAAGTTTTTCGTGATCAACTCTAACCCCCTTCCCCTTTCTCCCATGCCGCTGGAAAAAATTACAACGATCTGCGCTCGAATTGTCCCCGTTCCGGGAGCCAACATGGACACGGATCGCATCATCCCCGCACGATTCCTCAAGTGCATCACCTTTGACGAGCTTGCTGGCAAGATGTTCTACGATGAACGCTTCAACGCAGACGGCACTTCTAGAGGACACCCGCTGGATTCCCCGCATCATGCGGGTGCTGCCATCATCATCGGAGGAGAAAACTTCGGCTGCGGCTCCTCCCGCGAGCATGCCCCGCAAGCCATCCGTCGCTCAGGAATCCGAGCCGTCATCGCCGAGTCTTTTGCAGAAATCTTCTTCGGCAACGCCTGCGGCATCGGTCTCCCCTGCGTCCGTGCCTCTGCAGCGGATCTCGAGAAGCTGACCCAACTGGCGGACGAGAAGCCGGATGAAGAGTGGAAACTCGACCTCGTCTCCATGACCATCAGCAGCTCCGTTGACAGTTTTCCGGTGGATATGCCGGCTGAGCCGAGAGACGCCTTTTTGCAGGGCAAATGGGATGCCGTCGTCGAGCTCATGAACTCCCCGGAAAGGGTTCGGCAGCTCTCATCCTCCCTCCCTCTCCCATCCCTCCCCTCCCCGCCCCATTCCCATGCCGGTTGACCTCACGCCCATCATCATGAGCGGGGTGCTTGACAACACGCTCCGCGACACGATCCGACTCGAGTTGCACGTCCCCTTCATCAAGGAACCGTTTCGTTTTTCTCTGTCGGGAAATTGTCTGCGTGATGCAGCCGGGAGAAAAGTGGAGTTTCGGCGGAAGGAGGAGATGCCACCCGCAAGTCTGCGCCATGTTCCTCTCTACGGTTTGCTCGGTAATCTGCTTCTCTCTGACTCTCCCCTTTTGGCGGGGGATATGACGTTCACCCGACGGGCGTCTCGCACGACAGATTCATCCGTCATCCCCAACCTCCTTTCCATCGAATTTTTTGAAGGTTCGCAGAGGCGTTATCTCATCGAGGGAGATTGCTTCTCTTTCCATGTATCGAAACCCGTATGGAAATGCAACCAAAGCTGCGAGAGCGCTCAAGAAATCCTCAATATGTCCGTCCTCCGGGACATGATCCATGTGCAAGTAAGCCAATTCCGCGGCTCTTTCTACAACGAACTCGGGGACGATATGCCTTCCTGCAAATGGGATCGCGTCCTCAACCGCGCGGAAGCCTATCTTGTCGCAGCGGAAATGGTGCGCCGGAAATATGCTACGCATCCCCGTCGCCGCCTCGCTGAAGCCTTCGTGCTGGATCAAGTTGATTCCTTGAATAAGTGGGCGACCCTTGATGAGGAAGGGACCGACATCACGCCCTCAGCCTCTACGAAATGGGAGTTCACGGATTTCCTTGAACCGGCAGAGGTAAAGCGGGTGCACAGGGCTCTAGCCACTCCTGCTTTTTGCTCTGCCGTCTCCCTCTCCAACCTGGTGTGTTCCGTATTATCGGATCGAGCGTCGTGCCATAAAGGGAAAAAATCGAGAGACGCTCTTCTTCTCTCCTGTTCCAGCATGGTAACCCAACTGCTCTCCACGATCATGCTCGCCCAACAGAAAAAGTTCCCTGTCGATACCGTCTCTACCCGTCTCCACACCTTGAGCGAAAAAACGGCAGCTCTCGACAAATTCAAGAATTTCATCCCGCGCAACAAGAGAGAAAGTTTCCATAACCGTGCGCAACTCCTGCGCTCCGAGCTGAAACAGCTTATTGCCTCCCTCCCTGAATAAATCCTGAACCATCCCCTTCCCCACCGATGTACGTACCTCATGAACGAAGATCTGTCATCCTGCGCTTGCTGGAGCAACGCGGATCCATCCGCACGGCCATGGTTGCAGACGAACTGAACGTAACGGAAGAGACCATACGCACGGATCTGATCGCCCTGCAAAAGCAGAACCTCCTCAGGCGCGTGCACGGCGGAGCTGTCTATATGCCTCCCAGCGGAGGCAGAGACGACGAAACGAGGGCTGACTGCCAACTCATCGCCCGCTTGCTGCCGCATCTTCGCGACGGGGAGACAATTTACCTAGATCCCTGCTTGCTTACCCGTGCACTTTGTTCTCGTCTCGGAGATTTGAGGTGCAAGATTATTCTCGTTGCACCGGACATGACGCCCCTTCTGAGTTCCCCTGTCCAACCGCAGCGCCTCATTCTCCCCGGTGGTGAGCTCGAAAAGATGAGCAAGCTCATCGCACCTGTAGGTATTGCCCCCGCCTTCATGCGCGACTACCCGCCCGATGTTGCCATTCTCTCGCCCGATGCGGTCCTCTCTCTTTCACGAGTGGCTTACTTCAACCCCCTGAGGGCACGATGGGCCAAGGAAGCAACACGCGTTGCCGGAGTATGTATCATCATGGCCTCCTCTGCAGTTTTCTACGCACGGGCGCCGCATCCCATCAAATGCTCTCCTTCCTTGCTCATCACAGAAGATAATTTGCCGAACTCTTTCTCCGGCATACCCGCCGAGTTAATCCCTGCTCTCTCCGTAGAAGACATCCGCAACAGCTCCAACGACGAAATCTACAAACGCATGTAAATATGCGTATACCCATTTACGATTTTCGATGAGAAAAGAGCGTACCGTCTCGCGGACCATGCCAAGCGAGGACACAACGATTTTTTTTTTTTTTTTTTGGGGGGGGGGGGAGGAAGAAATGTCCGTGCGGAAACAATGGGAAGCAGGAGCAGCCAGTAGAGCCGTACTCTTTTTATTCACGTATGCACACCATTGTGCCGTGAGGAAGAGCGCGAAAAAGCGCCGTGCAGGCCTCACGCGTCATCCGTATGCAGCCATGCGAGGAAGGAACTCGGAAAACGTCCCCCACGTGCATACCGATACCATCGTTTGTGAGTCGCATAAAATAAGGCATCGGGCAGTGATAAAGATTGGAAAAATGGTGCACGTCTTTTTCTGTGATACGGAAGGTGCCCGTGGGGGTGCCGTGATGACTTGTACCGGTGCAAACCGGAAAATCCATCGCCACGCGACCATCCACAAAGCACTGTCCTCTCTGATTGCCCAGCTCAATCACGATTGATTTCTCTCCCGGCTGTTCCATGAGCTGGCGATCCACCCATGTGTGGAAAGTAAGCCGGTAGCGCGTGCTGCTGCGGAATTCATTGTAATCAGTGGGTAACGTTTCCTGTCCTTCCATGGGTAAGATTCCGTCGCGCGCTGCCCCCTGATATCGCACGATGATAGGTGCCGGCGGCGGAGGCAGGTTGGGTGATTCTTCTCCCTCGTATGCATCTTGTGTCATCTCGCACCCACTCAGAAAGATACAACCGAATAGCCCCATGTGCAGCATGAGAAAAGCCACCGACTTTTCCGTCGGTGGCTTTTGCTCATCTCCGTCAGCGAATCCCTTACATGGCATCCTGCGCGGGCATGTCTTCATGGGCACAACTGCAAGATTTCTCGGCGGTGTCATGTCTGATTTTCTCCCAAACATTTTTCGTTTTCTCGCTCATCTCGCGTCCCTTCTCCATGGCTCTCTCCCGCAAATCCTTCATGCACGGACAGTTGGCCATGGCTCGCACCGTAGCGTATGCGGCCATGCCTCCTACAAAACATAGTATGTTGATCAATTTCATAATTGTGTTGTGGTTTACCCCTCCACACTACCTCTACCAAACCTTTCCCGCAATCCTTTTCGCTAACGTTCTCAAACAGGACGGGGCGGCTGATGCCGCCTATGTCAACTATAATAATTAGGCGGATTTGACAAAAGCGCAGCTTTTGCCCGCAGGGCTCAGCGCCGATGGGGCGGCGCTGAGTCAATGTGGTGCCGAAGCGTCAATTTACGATTTGGATGCTCGCGCGCCGGAGACGCGGGAAATGCGGAGCAAAAAACTCAGCGGGATTTTTGGAAACGAGCGTGATGGATGGAGAGTGGTCTGTTAATGTTCGATGCAGCCTTGAGGGTTTTACTTCAACCGTACATTTGAATAAAGAGGACCCCCTGCCAAAGCGCATTATTTAGAAACGCGCTTTGGCAGGGAGTCATACGTGTCATTCAACAATTTTCTTGTCATATCCTTTATTCATTTGCATATACCCCTCCATTCTGCCAAAATCACTTGATATGCATACCGACCTCAATCGCCGCCGGAAAAATATCACGCGCTTTACCTATGAATTTACCTCCTTTCAAGGATGGCGCGTCACTCTCTGCCGCCAGCAGGAACACTTCACTCGATACTTCTCCGACAAACAGTACGGAGGAGCAGAAGCATCCTTGCGCGCGGCAGAGGAAATGCTCGAAAAAGTCAAGCAATTCCTCAACGCTTCTCCCAATAACCCGGCACTCGCCTTTGCGAAGTGCAGACAACTCGCCCTCGGTGGAGAATACCCTCCCGGACTACGCCCCCGAAAGGACGACCGCAAAGCCAATGCCCCATCTGCCTGAATCGCCGCGTGACAGACAGATGGGGACTACCAACCCATAATCGCAGGGGGAAGACCATGCCCTGCGCACCGTTATGGGTCGGATGGCTTTCCAGATAGGCAGCACACATAGGCGCGAACCATCAGGTGTGTTTGAAGGCCATAGCCTCTGACTCCTTGAGGTGGTGTGCCGGTGAGTGCCGCCCCAGAAAATCGATATTGCGTTTCATGTCCTCGATCAGTAGAGACGCCGTGTCAGCCATGAATCTCTGGCGCACCGAAGATATTCGTCGTCTCATTGTCGATGATGATTTCCATGATGCATAACACTGTGACACGTCTTTCTCTCACCGTGTGTAAAAACAGTCAAAACTCTACTAGTTTTCTCTGGAATCAACACATCGCTTGTGCTATGCTCAAACACATGCAAAGGGAATATATTGAGCAGAAGTTGGGCTACCGGTTTAAAAACGAATACCTCCTGCACGATGCTCTCTCCCACCCCAGCCTGCAAAGGGATGTTTCATCACCCTCCCCGTACGAGAGGCTCGAGTACCTGGGAGACGCCGTCTTGGAGCTGGTCGTCTCTGTCCGGCTCTTTGCTGCCTACCCGGATGCTGATGAAGGGGTTCTCACTAAAATGCGCGCCTCCATTGTGAGCAGGAAACACCTCGGAGATCTCGCAAAAAAACTCGGTTGGGGAGAACAACTGCTCATGAGCTCCTATCTGGAAAAGAGCGGGGGAAGAAACACCCGCTCCGTGCTTGCCAACACATTTGAGAGCATCATTGGGGCTGTCATGCTGGATTCCGACTTTGCCACTGCTTCCCAAGTGGCTCTTCGCCTCCTTGGTGAACACTGGCTGGAGGAAGCTCGCGCTCTCTTCTCAACCAACCCCAAAGGCGAGCTCCAGGAGCTCCTCCAGAGCATCAACAACACGACAGCCGAATATCAGGTTGATCAAATTACCCAATTCCCTCCCCTCTACCGAGCCGTAGCTGTCTGGCAGAACCGTGTCCTTGGCACCGGAGAAGGATCCAGTAAACGCCGCGCTGAGACTGCGGCCGCTGAACAAGCCCTACTTCATCTCAAATCAGAAAATTCAGCTTGACGTGAGACAGGTGATGGGGTATCAAAAGGAAATCTATGGAACACCTCTGTAAAATAGATGAAGCAATGCCGTCGGACGAAGAAATCTGCGATTTAGCCGATTTTTTCAAGGTGTTTGGCGACAGTTCGAGACTTAAGGTTCTGTGGGCTCTGCATCATGGCGAATTATGCGTGACCCACTTGGCGGAGCATTTGGGCATGAGCGTTCCGGCTGTCTCCCACCAACTCAAAATCCTGCGCCAGAGCCACCTCGTACGCACGCGCAGAGACGGAAAAAGCATCTACTACTCCCCCGCCGATGATCACGTGCAGAAAATACTTGAACTCGGCATGGAGCACATGAACGAATAAATTTCTGCTCTATTCTAAGCCCTCCCTCATCTCACGGGAGGCTTCGGACGCGGTCCCATCGGTCCATGCAACGGCGGTCGCGGTCCGTGCGGAGGAGGAGGCACGGGTCTCACAATGACCGGCGGCAGCACGATGGGATTGGGACGATAAACCGGCACGTAATTGGGCTCTGAGATGACAACGGTGGACGGAGATGCCTGCTGTTGTTTGCTGAGTTTTTCGTATTCCTCTTTGTACGAACGCAGGGAGTTCAGAGCTTTCTTTAAATCGTTTCTCGCCCGGTCGAGTTCCTCCTTAAGGGAAGCAACCTGACGTTTCTGCTTGAGGAGCTCGGCACGCTCGTTTTCCATGCGGGCGGAGAGCTGCTGAGCATCCTTCGCATAGCGATCTGACTCCACAGTGAGGTTGCAACGCAGGGCTTCCCGACGGTTCCACTCGGCAGCTAAATACTCGGCTGCGGCGGCAGAAAGGGTATCCCATGCAGAGTAGAGAGCCATCACATCAGCGCCGGTGAAATAGCGAGGGGAAAGTCTACTCGTCTCCAATGCCTCCCTCTGCTGAGTTGCTAATTTTTCCTGTGCGAGTTCCCGAGCCAACTGCTCATTTTTGGCAAGTTCTCTGCGCGCTTGCACCGCCTGAGGCGTGAGGTCAAGACTTTCCTGCAACTCGTTGGGCAAGCGTTCAAAGCTTACCCTCTGCACTCCCTCGCTATGACGGATAACCGCTGAGTCCGAATCCTTGCGCACAACCTGTGCTTCGCGCAGCACAGTGCCATCCGTGAGTGTTATATCATCGGCGAAACAGGCTCCGCTGATCACGAAGAGGAAGATGACGAGGCGTTTCATGAGGAGGGAGTATTGGTTGCTGCGGGTTGTGAGGTGGTCAGTATTTCCTCCATTTCTTCACTGCGGGCGTAATCCAAAGCACGATGTCCCATCGCATCACGCAACTTGGGATCAGCCCCTTTCTCGATAAGTAATTTCACTGCCGAGACGTTTCCGGACTGCACCGCCTGAATGAGCGCCGTACTGCCTTCCTCATCCCGCGCATCAGTAGAAGCCCCGCGCAGGATGAGCCATTCCATCGCTTCGCAGCTCCCGTTCTGAGCTGCCGAATGCAGCAGCGGTACTCCACCGCTCATAGCGCCAGCCCGCATCCCTACACGCGCCAGACGCACCAACACGCCCACTTGATTTTCCTCTGCCGCTCTCCTGCCGGCTTCGCTGACCATTTCCTCCGTTGGGTGCATGGAATCGATAATTTGCTGGACAACATTTTCCTTTCCCAGTGCAGCCGCGCGGGTAAATAAGCATTCTCCCTCCTCATCCCGTGCAAACGGATCCACCTGCTCCTTCCTCGCTTCACGATAGGCTGCTTCTTCCTCACCCACAGGCGTCATCCACACAGCCCATATCCCACACCCCATCACAAAATACACCCCTGCCCATACAACCTTCATCAACACGGGACGCCTCACAAGAACCCCAGCCACAGCCAGAGCTCCGTTCACCGCAACGGCCGTGATACACAACACCAGCAATCCTATGACGGCATCATTCTCCCATCCTCCCACACAAGCCCTCACAACCATCAGGATGATAGCCACCAGCATCACCATCGGATTGACGTAGTCCCTCATTGTCCCCACTTATAGCAGATGCTCTTCCTCTTGTCGAGAGTTTTCTCTAGGGCGAACCGTTAGAGAAAATTTCATCAACGGAGAGAATGCTTTTATTGACTGATGTCATCACTCATACGTATCAAAATCATGACGACAAGCAGTCATCATGATGATGGCTCTCAAGGAGCCTTCTCGTTCGCCAAATTCGCGGCGTAGCAGCCGCCGAACTCCCCAAATCGTAAATCGTAAATAGGGCAAACACACTTTCTAATGCGTTTGCCCCGGAGTTTTCTCGAAGCTTGATTTTTATGTCCGAAAATGTTACCATCCGCGTATGGACGACTTGATATTGCCGCATCAGATCACAAGTTATGAATGTGGGGCGGATTTGTTGCTCAAGCCGGAGTGCTACTTGCTTTTTTGCCAGGAAATGGCGGAGTTGCACGCCTCACGCAACAAGATGGGGTATGACTGGGTGCTCGCTCACAACATGATCTGGGTCGAGGTTCAAGGCGACTTCGAGTTTGTCCGCCGCCCGCGCTGGAAAGAAGAGGTACTCCTGCGCACCAACACCGGTAAAGCCTCCCCTCTGCAAGCTCGTCGCTTCGTGGAGATGAGAGATTCTTCCGACAAAATCATCGGTCGTGCGGATCTAATGTGGGTTCTGATTGACGTGGATTCGCGCCGCCCCATGCCGCTCAAACGAGCACAGCTCGATGTACCGGAGGATTGCCCTCGAACGATTGGGAGCCCGCTCAAGGACTTTCCGGCAGACGTCCCAAACGTCTCTACCTCCTATCTCATCTCCTCCCGCAGAGATATTGACTTCAACGGTCATATCAACAACTCATCCTACCTGACATGGACGCTCGACTCATTTCCGCAAGCGCCCGGAACTGCTCCGCGTCGTATCCATGTCTCTTACAAGCACGAGAGCATGATCAGTGAAGCGCTGAGCATTTCTCACCAAGTCGCCGGCAAACTCACCCGCCATGTGGTGACCGGAGGCGAGAAAAAACGAGCGGAAATCCTGCTTGAGTGGGACTAATCCCGGGCAAACGCATGGAAGCATACGCTTTGTGCGAACGATGGAATTGATCGGGACAGCACAACAGTCACACGTTTATTGTGAAGTTTCAGGAAGATGCCTACAGAAAAGGGATGAGGAACGAAAACGACCCGATAAAGGGATGGAGACGAGCAAAAGTATATGGGATAGCTACGTAGGATAGCGGTATACCGTCCATATGAAGAAGCGTAACGAAATAAACGCAGCAACAATGGAAGCTCAGCGGCAGCAAAAGGAAGGCAAGGCGAGCGAGAGAATGAGCAATCAGGCAAATAGGTGACTCAAGTTATAGACTTGATAACCAATAATGGACTGGAGTACGGGTTAGCTTTATCGTGAGCGTTGGCTTTTTCAAAATACACAAGCAACATCTCAATATTACGGGTTTCGTGGAGGCGACCCAATAGACCGTGCGGCTCCAAGTATGGGTAACTATGATTGTATGTGTTAGTCATAAAGGTGCTCAGGAAGCAAGCCTCGCATAGATGATCTTTGGGAGGGATGGTGCGCTACTTATATGTCTCGTTGCTGAGTACGAAAATCTCTTTTCGTGGCTTAATCAACCCTATGATATGTCGAAAGAAGAAGAGATCTTAGTGCTCAATAGCACGTAATTTTTATGGATTTTGCCCTCAATCTCTAAATCCGGCTATAATCACGCTCCTTACCCACGAAACAAATTTTCTTGGGACACGTGTGGTGTTCAGGGGCGTTGTCATCAGGGTAAACGCATTTGAGGGAAGCTCATCGACGGAGAAAATGCTCTTATTGATTGATATCATCGTTGATGCCTATCAAAAATCATGACAACAAGCGGGCATCATAATGACGACTTTGAAGCCCCCCACGTACGTTGACGATTCAAAAAAAATATGCGCAACGTGCACATTATCAACAAATCGCAAATCGCAAATCGCAAATCTGCCATCTCTAAAAACTCTTCATCGGGAGGAAACGAAGGGGAAAAAGAGAGAGAGGAGGAAGATAAAAAAAAGAAAAAAAATGAGGCAATAAAGTATTGAAAATAAAGTATCTTATGATATAATTTCCGCGTGAGAACCAACGGCATATTT
>CANQYL010000061.1 GCA_947628035.1 uncultured Akkermansia sp.
CTCTCTTTTTCCCCTTCGTTTCCTCCCGATGAAGAGTTTTTAGAGATGGCAGATTTACGATTTACGATTTACGATTTGAAAGCTAGCGCGCTACGCGCGTTTCGTTGAGGCGAGCTTGAAGCAAAGCAGTGAAAGCCCCGAGGGTTCGGAGGGGGATTGGACAAAAGCGCAGCTTTTGCCCGAAGGGCGGAGGCGATCGGGGCTCGCCTATTTACGATTTACGATGGACGATTTACGATGTAAGCAAAGCCGGGGAGACGGCATAGCGTAACTAGTAACCTTTCTCATTCAACGAAAGTCATGATTTTACCCACCACCAATGCTTGCGTATTGCATAGCCCGCGCGTAGCGCGCGAACATCCAAATCGTAACTCGTAAATCGTAATTCGTAAATAGGCAACCGCATTTTCTAATGCGGTTGCCCTGCATTAGCATTGCCCTTCCTTGCGGTATGTGGTAGAATCGACACCATGGGGGCGACGTTACACAGCTTGCGAATGGGATGGCGCGCTACGCGCACTTTCCTTCATCAAGGCAAGATTGACCCCCTGCCGTTGCGCAAAGCCGTGCACCATTACTCTTGGAGCAAAGCGGGCCATGATCTCAAGGCTGCTCTCGATGTGGCGCTCGTCGGTCTTCCTCAAGGCATGGCTTTCGCTGCTATGGCGGGTCTGGACAGCATCTATGGCATCATGGCGGCTACGGTGGGCACGTTCATCGCCCCATTTTTTACGCGCTGTTCTCTCACGGTGAGCGGTCCGAGTAATGCGACTGCTTTTATGCTCGCGAGTTTCCTACTGACCGCCTCTCCGATCATCCGGAGCAACCCCATCATTTTTGTGCCGGCTATCGTGTTTCTCGCCGGAGCCTTTTGTGTGCTGGGAGCCTTTGTGAAAGCCACCGAGATGCTTCAATTTGTGAGCCGAAGTGTGTTAGTGGGCTACATCACCGGGGCGGCTACACTCATCATCGCCTCCCAGTTGCGTTACGTGCTGGGCATCCACGACGTGGATGCCGGCAGCTCATTCTTCTCCATGTCCCGCGCCATCTGGGAGCACCTCGACAGCGTTCAATGGCAGCCCATGGTGCTCGGCGGCGTCTCTCTGCTCCTCTTCATTCCCCTCCGTCGTTACTTCAGATTTCTGCCCACCTTTGCCATCATTCTCCTGCTGATGAGCGTGATAAACTGGGTACTCAGTTTGCCCGCCTTCGGCGGTGCCTTTGCGGAGGTGCGGATGCTGCGGGACTTCACGATGAGTGACCTCATTTTCCGCGCGCCTTCCCTGGAAGCTATCGGCAACAACTTCTCTGAACTCCTTCCTATCGCTGTCGGCGTCGCCTTCCTTTCCTCTCTCGAACAAACGGTGATGAGCAAGACAATCTCCGCTAAAACCGGAGAATCTCTCAATCTTAACCAGGACACCTTCGCCGTTGGCATCTCCAACATAGCTTCTTCCTTCACCACCTCTCTCCCCTGCTCCGCCTCACTCACTCGGTCCATGCTCAACTACACGTCGGGTGCAGCCACTCGCTTCTCAGGCATCTACTGCGGACTCATCTGCCTGGGCATTACTTTCGTGCTTGCCTGCGCACCGCTCATCTCACGCATCCCTCACTGCGTGCTCGCCGCGCTGGTGCTTGCGAATGCCATTTCTCTGTTCGACCGAAAGCTGCTGCGTATCTGTTCACGCTCCACTCCCGGTGATGCCGCCGTGCTGGTACTCACCTTCCTCGCTGCTCTCATGATGCCCTTGCACATCGCCATCTTCATCGGCGTTGTTTTCTCCGTCTCACTCTTCCTGCGAAAAGCCGCCAGACCCGAGCTCGTGGAATACACGCTGGATGACAACGGCACTCTCCTTCAGGTCAGCGACACCGCTCGGCGGCTCCCTCAAATCTCCATCGTTCATGTCGAAGGCGACCTCTTCTTCGGCGCCGCCGACCTCTTCCGAAAGCAACTCACACGCATCGCTGAGGACCCCTCTCTCGCCGTCGTCATTCTACGTATGCGCAACGCTCGCAATCTGGACGCAACTTCCGTCTGCGCGCTGGAGGAACTCATCCGCTTCACGCGCGAGAAGGGACGTCACCTGATCATTTCCGGCGCCAGCCGCGAAGTGTACCGCATCCTCCGTAAGAGCGGCATCCTTGACCTCCTGCAACAAACAACCTCTCCCGGCGAAAGCAACTTCTTCCTTCTCGAACCGAAGAATCCCAATATGTCCACTCGCCGCGCACTCCTCCGCGCCCAGCAGCTCATCGGTTCCTCTGACGCCGATATCTCCATCTACACAACGTCATCCACCGACCATGCCGCAAGCTGATGCCAAACCCGGCTTCTCTCGCACCCTTGTCCGCTGGTTTTCTTCCAACGCCAAAAATTACCCCTGGCGTAACACACAGGATCCCTGGGCCATCCTCGTCAGCGAGGTCATGCTTCAACAAACCACTATCCCGACGGTTCTTACCCGCTACGAACCATGGATGCGTCTCTTCCCCACTCCCGCCGCTCTCGCTGCCGCAGACGAACAGTTTGCTCTACGTTCATGGGAAGGCCTCGGCTACTACCGTCGCGTCCGCTCTCTTCAGGCTACAGCCCGAGCCATCGTTCAGAAGCATTCCGGCGTATTCCCTTCAGATGAAGCTTCCCTGCGCGCTCTCCCCGGCATCGGCGAATACACAGCCGCCGCTGTCCTCAGCTTCGCTTACAACGAGCCTGCCGCCCTCGTTGATGCCAACGTTGCCCGTGTCCTTGCGCGCATTTACAACGACCCCACGCCCATTGATTCCACTGCCGGACGGCGTACGTTGCGTGAGCGGGCGGAACTGCTGTTGCATCGTTCGAATCCCCGCGCCTACAACTCCGCCCTCATGGAATTAGGACAAACCATCTGCACTCCGACGAACCCGCTGTGCTCCTCCTGTCCTGTCCGACGATTCTGTGATGCTTCCTCGCCGAATTCTCTCCCGGTTAAAAAGAACAAAATTAAACCCACTGTCCTTTGTCATTGGGACATCTGGCTCCTGAACGATCTCGGTCTCCTGCTCGAAAAACAACCCAACGATGCCCGCCATGGCGGTATGTTTCGCCTTCCCCAGCGTCCTTGCTCTGCCGTTTCCTCCCTTCCTCTCATCTGCTCTCAGAAGTACTCCGTCACGCGCTTCAAGGTCACGCGCTTTCTCCACTGCGCTCCCGCCGACTTTCCGATTCTTTCGTCCGAAACCTTTATCCCTCTTTCTCTCCTTCCCTCTCTCCCCCTCGCCTCCCCCGACCGTAAACTCATCCTCCGTCTCCTGCCTCAATCTTCATCGGAAAAAACACCGGCTTCGCCTTAGCATCCTCAAGGATTCTTCCTTTCCGTCACTTTCGCTACCCTGTCACCACGACGAACTTTTTTCGGGAGGGCCAGCAAGACAGTATCCCCTTTTTGAGCTACGTGCACATCTCGCGTGACTCCCTGCTCATCGTCTCGCCGCATCGCGCGCACTTCATAGCGCAAAAAACCCGTGGTGGTGCCCGTTATCTCTATCGTGTCTCCCACCTTCAACCCGTCCGCCTCCAGCTTGATTTCAGCTACACCGGGATGCAGATAATATTTTCTGACGCGTCCGAGATGATCCCGTTTCTCTGCGGAATGGCTACCGGCAGCTCCGGCCCACTCTCCGCATTTTTCACCGAGGTAGTAGCCACCCTGCCAGAAGTCGCGGTTGAAAATCCTCCTCAAATTTTGCTCCAGAGCCTCTGCCTCCCGTGTGTCCCAATCCCCGCTTTCGTACAGCCGCACAGCTTCCCGGTACGTTGAAGTCACGGTCGCTACGTACGCCGCCGAGCGACCTCTCCCTTCCAGTTTCAGCACTCCAACTCCGGCATCCAGGATACGATCCAATACCCGAATGGTACAGAGATCCCGTGGAGACATGACATACTCGTTGTCCAGCTCAAACTCAAAGCCGGTCTCTGCATCCGCCACTCGGTAACGACGGCGGCAGGGCTGATAACAATCTCCGCGATTTGCACTGTGGTTGTGCGCCGCCAAGCTCATGCCGCACTTACCGGAGATGGCGATGCAGAGCGCCCCGTGAGCGAAGAGCTCCACACGAAGTTGCCTGCCGCTCGGTCCGCAGATATTCTCTTTTCTGACGGTGTCCACGATACCTCGCACCTGCTCCAGCCTCAACTCCCTCGCCGGCACAATAACGTCTGCGTACTGCGCATAGTGTCTCACCGCCTCCATGTTGCTCACGTTCGCCTGCACGGAAATATGCACCTCCAACCCCACCTCTCGAGCATAACGCACCACCGCCATGTCCGCAGCAATGACGGCATCCACCCCCGCCTCCTTCGCCGCAGTAAGGAGCTGCCTCATCTCCTCGAGTTCCTCGTCATAGACCACCACATTGCAGGTCAGATACGCCCTCGCGCCACAGGAATGACAGAGACGCGCCACCTTGCGCAAATCCTGCGGAAGGAAGTTGGCTGCGGCGTGCGCGCGCATATTGAGTTTGCCAACGCCGAAGTAGATGCTATCAGCTCCCGCCCTCAATGCTGCCGACAGGCTTTCGAAAGAACCCGCCGGCGCCATGATCTCCACCCCGTGATTCTTATTTTCTCTCATGCTTTTCCACGCGTTTAAAGATCAACCGGAACTCCCGCTCCGGACACCCATGCTGCCGATTCACATCTCTCAGCATCTCCTTGGCTTCATCTGACAGATGATCCCAGATATCCGGCTCTGCGATGGCTACATCTTCCCCGGAAAACCTCAGATCAACATCCCACTCCTGTCCACGTATCTTGCTACGCACTCGATAGGGTTCCTCCGCATACTGCACCCACTCATATCTCGCCTTCCCGTGCCCCATCCCCCTCCATCTTACCTCGCCGGGCACGACTTCCACCCGTACCTTTGAACTCTTCTCCTCCCACTCTCCCAATACCTTTTCTCTCGGATCTTCCTGACCTTTCACCAGCATATACATTCCTCCCGCCAACGCCATGGCTCCCCATGTGATCAACGCAATTTTCGTATACCTCCTCATGCTCTCGCCCCATCTTCTCAAATCCTCCCCCCACCCGTCAAGAACTTTGACGGGGCAAACGCATTGGGAATACACGTGTCCCAATAACATCTTCTCTGGGCTCAATTCATGGACGATGGACTATGTACGATGTCGCAAAGCCTGCAAAGCCCCCGAGGGTTCGGAGGGGGATTGGACAAAAGTGCAGCTTTTGCCCGCAGGGTGAAAACTGCCGACGGCTGTAAGGCAGGTTAGCCAAAAGCGACAGCTTTTGTCCCAACGGGATGAGGAGTCGTGAGGCGACTCCGAAGCAAACGCCGATGGGGCGGCGGTGAGTCAAGATGGCATGGCGTAACTCCGGACGCTTTCTAGCCAACAACCAGCATTATTTTCAAAATTCCGCTGCGCCTTCGCTCTGCTGGAACGCGCTTTGCGCGCGAATTCCCTGAAATCGTAATTCGTAAATCGTACATAGCAACCGCATTTTCTAATGCGGTTGCCCTGTGAGATCATCATCCTTCCGGGAGCCTGAAGAAATGGCGGGCATTGGCTGTCGTGTGCAACGCCACCTCTTCTACACTTTGCCCGCGCAACTGAGCTATTTTTTCTGCGACGAGAGCGACGCGTCCCGGCGAGTTGAGCTGTCCGCGATACGGCTCCGGAGAGAGAAAGGGCGCATCCGTTTCTACCATGAAACGCTCCGCAGGACACCATGCCGCGACAGCCTGTACCGCCTCCGTTTTCTTGAACGTAATCAAACCCGTGAAGGAAATCATACCGTCCAGATCGCTGAAGATCCGTTCTGCCTGCATCTTTGTACCGATGAAGCAGTGGAACACCGGTCGTACTTCCGGAAACTGTCGAGCTATCGCAAAGGCATCCTCAAAGCAGGCATCCCCTGCACCCACCTTGTCGCGCGTATGCAGTGAAATGTTGAGGTGCAGCTTACGAGCCAGCTCGAAATGACGCTCCAAGAATTGATGCTGGCGGGAGCGGTATGCGCTCTCCTCCCAGCCGGTCGGAGCATCCCAATAATAATCCAAACCGGTCTCACCTACAGCTGCAATTTTATTTTCCTCCGCCAGTTTTTCCATCTGCTGCCACTGTTCTTCACTCACCTCGGTACAATCGGACGGATGCACCGCCAGGCACGGGACGATAAAATCCGGCAATTCCTGAGCCCCGGCCAGCGTTCTCTCCCAGTCCTCCGGACTCGTCCCTTGCGAAATGCACACCTTCACCCCGCAGGCATTAGCCTCTTTTTTCACCGCCTCCAAATTATCATAGCGTTTTGATGCCAAATGGCAATGAGTATCGATAAGCATATTGTTTTCAGAAGGGTTTGATCGTAAAGAGAGGTTTCTTCACTCGGGTGGAGTGAGTCGTAGTGAAAAGTTTGGCAAATGCGTCCACCCACTGGTCAATGGTGCGGCGTTGGTAACCATAGCGCGAAAAATCGTTAAGATCCACCAGAGCCATGCCCAAAAGTGAAGTCTGACCCCGCTGGAAATCAGCGACCTCTGCCACAAGTTTTCCTCCGGGAGCATAATAGCGTGCCCCCATGGAAATGCTGCCCTTTGCTTCACGATCTGCCGCAGTAATGAGTCCCCCGCCACGCACGAAGAATCCCGCTGCATCCCCCGCCAGATTTTCCAATTTCTTGGCGGGTTTTACGGAGAGGATCGCTATCTGCACCGTGTATGCATCCGCTCGAGGTTGGGAGATCAGATTGAAAGTATTATCCGCTGCATCCAATTTGCCAAGTACCGAATGGAGTCGTGCATCAAAGTATCGCGCTAACTCTTCCAGATCCCTCCTTTCTCTACTGGTTTTTGGTGCATCGGCTACGTATTTCAGCGTCACCGGTGCCACATAAATAGGATTGGATTTGTTCTCATCTCCCCGCACGCGTTCGTCCCAATCCTTGTTGTCCGATATATCCCAATAGGAATCAAATGGCATACGCGCGTGATCAGTCTCCTCGAAATGCGTAATGAAACCATTGCGCGGGATTTGATCAAAATCGGTACTCTCACACGATGCCATTAAACAGCATACCCCTGCTGCAACCATTAACTTACGCCAATTCTCTCGCATGCATCATGCTACCATGAGTTGTCCCGCCCCGTCAACGGAAAACCAGGGCAAACGCATTGGAAATGCGTTTGCTATTTACAAGACAGCCGACGGCTGTAAGGCTGGTTAGACAAAAGCGCAGCTTTTGCCCGCAGGGCGAAAGCGACCGACGGCTGTAAGGTCGATCAGCCAAAAGCGATAGCTTTTGTCCCAACGGGATGAGGAGTCGTAAGGCGACTCCGAAGCAAGCGCCGATGGGGCGGCGCTGAATCAATTTACGATTTGGATGCTAGCGCGCTACACGCGTTCCTGTGGGGCGAAGAGTCAATGTCGCAGAGCCAAGGAGAAGGCAGGGCATAACTCCAGACGCTTTCTAGCTAACAACTCGCCTTGTTTCCAAAATTTCGCTGCGCATTTACGTGCGTAGCACGCTAATTTTCAACATCGTACATAGGAACCGCCAGGTGCCCCGTCCATCGGAACGCCGCTGCTGTCCGGTAACCGAAAAAGGGGCATTCACCTAGCTCATCGCCTCTTTTGATTCACCGTCTTCTACCGGAACGGCGGACGAGTTCAATCTCTTCCGCACCACGCTCGCGGATCCGCTGTGGTTCAGCGCGCTTGAGGCGCAGTGAGCGCAGACCGAGACGCGTTTTCATGCGTATGTCGGCGAAGCGCTCCTGCTGTGTCTCATGGGCGGCGCCGGCAGGGGAAGGAGACTGCACTCCCTTCACGGACTGAGAAATGCGATCGACCTGAGCGAGAAAATCCTCAAGTTTTTTTTGTTCGGCGGAAAGGTTTTGTTCCGGTGTCGGGTCCTTCTGCCCACTCGCATCTTGCTGCTTGGCATTCTGAGCCACCTTCTTGCCTTCTTCTTCCTCCCGCAGAGACTTTGCCTCGTCTTCAGGTTTCACGGTAGCCACGAGATCCGTTCCTAATTTTTGGGAGGCATCCATATGCTGCCGCAGGTATTGCTCCAACTCGGGGTCGGGCACAGCTCCGTTCTGCACGGCTCGATCATACGCCCTAGCTGCATCGACCATGCGACCGTCTTCAGCGTAGAGGCGAGCCATGTTGTAATGAGCATCGGCGAGTTGAGGGTTGATCTTGACGGCGGCAGCGTAGTGCTTGAGGGCACGGTTGATCGAGCCGCCTATCCCCTCAATGTTGGCCAGATAGAAGAATGCCTCTGCGTTTCCGGGGTCAAGCTGCACGGTGCGCGTAAACATCTTCTGCGCCTCCCCCAACTGCTCCTCCCGATAATACGCCACGCCCGCCAGATAATACCCCACTGCCATGTCGGGAGCGAGGCGTATGGCGCGCGTAAGGTAGTTAATTGCTTCCGCACTCTTGTTGTTATAGAGCAGAATGGTGCCGAGATTCACGAGCCCGGCTACCTGGTCCGGCTGGAGATCATAGAGGGTGAGGTACATCTGTTCAGCAGAGAGGTAGCGTCCCTTGGAAAAAGCCCGATTGGCAAGGTCGGCCAAAGTACGCACTTCCATGTCAAGTCGGGCGACATCCTCTTCTTTTTTGTCCCGGTTTGCATAATGCCGCCGCACACTCTCAAGCGCCTCCTGTTCACTCTCTGTCAGCCCGGGCATTCCCTCCTCCTTCATTTTCTCAAGCATCTCAAGTACAGCCGGATCATTGTTTTTGAGCTTGCCGTAGGTCTCAATGAGCAGCTTACGACTTTCTTGCTGCATGGCAAGAGCCTTTTTCTGCTTATCAATGATATCCCGCAATAATTTGTTTTCTTCTGCCAGCGCCGGATCGACAACAGGCTGGTTCTCACGCTCGGCTAGGTCAGCCTCAAGATTATTGAGCTGCGCCGTAAGCTCAGAGACCCTCCGGCGATAGCCCATGTTTTCATCATAGATGCTGTTCATCTCATCGCGCAGCTTAGCCGCTTCCGCACGTGCCTCGTCCAGCTGACTTTCCAACACTTTCTTTTCATCGCTTGAGCCGGTCTGTGCCGCTTCAAGAGAAACTATCTTTTCATTCGCCTCTTTGAGCTGTTCTGCTAAAGTTAAATTTTGATCCAGCAAGGCCTTAGTTTTTTCCGGGCTGTTGAGTTCCACAACAGCTCGCAACTGTTCATTTTCACGAGCCAAGTTGTCGCGTTCGCGAGTGACTTTCTCGAGACTCTGCTGAGTCTCGGTGAGGCGCTGTTCTAGTTCGTCGGCACGCTCTTTTTCGTTTTTGAGGGCTTTCTCGGCATTTTTGTATTTGGACTCCAGTTCCGCAAGCTGGCGCGAGAGGGAATCAACCACACTGTTGCCCGCGGCTCGTTCTGTGGCCACCTGCTCCCGCAGTTTCTCGTAGCGCTCTTTGTATGTATTTTGCTCAATTTGGGCGGCAACCAGCTTCTTCTGCGTATCGATGAACCGCGAGTTGAGTTCTCGGTAGGCCTGTGCCATACGACGACACTCTTCCTGTGCTCTCTGCAGAGCCTGGTACAGTTTTCTCTCGCCTTCGTTGTAATACTGAACCCCTGCCTCACGCGGCATCGGCGCTACCGGCAACTCTAACTGCAGCTCCTCCCGAGTGCGATTCCCGGCGGTCTTGTTTTTTTTCTCTCCCTCGTCCTTACCGGACTCTCGCAGCAACTTCCTGTAGCTTGCCATGTTTTCCGCCAAGAGCCTGCGCCGCGTACCCACCAAGTTGGTTTTCCAATTCGGATGATCGCGAACGAGTGTGGCGAGTACTCTCTCTGCCTCCTGTCCTTTGCGAAGAGCCGTTCGGTAGCTCTGTCTCTCCGCCAGCAGCTCCGACTCCCGGCTCAATCGATACGCCGCCAGATACAATTCACCGGGATCACTCTGCGAACGAGGGGCGTCTGCCGCTTCTGTTACGCCGCCGTAGGCTACGCCACCCTCTTCCGCCGCAATCAATGGCAAAATCCACAGAGCCAGACTCGCCACGGCGAAATATCGCGTCATGATACTCGATGTCATAGGTCTCGGGGCTGGGCAACCGCATTAGGCAATGCGGTTGCCATGTACGATTTACGATTTACGAATTACGATTTGGATGTTAGCGCGCTCCGCGCGGAGATGCGCAGCAAAAGCGAAGGTGGAAGGAGGGAGCATGGGTGGTGGTGGTAGGAAAGGGGCGGGGCGCCGGAGGCGCCTATTTACGATTTACGATGGACGATTTGCGATTATTCTCTCAAATGCGTTTATCCCGGAGGCTGGGTCGTGTTTACCTTCTTTCCTCCCTTCCCCCGGGAAATCAGTTTCCCGAGGCAAGGATACCCCTGCACTCGGGAAAAAGGTTTTTCTCTTATTGATGTTGTCTGGACAACATCACTCCTGCGGAGCTTCGGATTCCGGCGCGCCCTCCTGAGGCACCTGAACCAAGCGCAGCGGCGTCCGCGACAGCAGCTCCCCATCGAGCGTCACATCAACGGAGTACGTTCCCGTCTTGTTGAACCGCAATCCCTGAAAATTCATGATCAGGTTGCGTGTCAAAAACGAAGTACCCTCAGGAAGCCCCACCTTGAGATCTCCCACAATGGGCATATGCTCCTTGTCCAGAGGAACTCCGTCCTCATCCACGATGGAAATGCCCAGCTTATGCTCTCCGGCATCTTCCGGTACGAGGCACAACCTGAGCGCCAAAGCGCAGGAGGGATGCACTACCGGAAACTGCCGCGCAAACAGGGTGTCAAACGCACCCTGTACGCAAAGCTTCCCTTGATAATCAGCTGCGTAATCACATAGAACAGAGACTTGTGTGTCCATATCGTCAGTATTTTATTTCTTCGCCGGGCCTCTCTCCCGCTCACCGCAGAAAAAGACGCCACTCCTCCTTTTCTACCACAAGTCTCCTGTAAATCAAGCATAATTCTCACAGCTGACAAAATTATCTGAAGGACAAATTCATTTACGATGGACGATTTACGATTTGGATTTTAGCGCGCTAGCATTCACATCGTTCATCGTCCCTTCCTCACTCAATCTCTATTCTCACTCCCTCAGGAAGAGCCCGCAGGAAGAGGCGACCGTAATTTTTGTTACAAAGGCGGGAATCCAGTAAGGTTATATGTCCGTGGTCGGTCTTCGAGCGAATGAGACGCCCCACTCCTTGACGGAACTTGAGTATGGCCTCCGGAAGAGAATATTCGCGAAAGGCGTCTTTTCCGTTGGCTCTCATATCTTGAGAGCGAGCCTCCACCAACGGATCCGTGGGAGTTCCGAAGGGAAGTTTTGTCACGATGACGTGGGTGAGCGCTTCCCCCGGCACATCAACGCCCATCCAGAAGCTGGAGGTACCGAGCAGTACACTTCCCCTTTGCCGACGGAACCGGTTGAGCATATCCGTGCGCCCGATACCGTCCCCCTGTGCCAACAGGGGCCAGTTTTCCTGCTCACACACGGGGCGCAGTTTCTCCGCTATGTTACGCAGAGTGCGGTAATTCGTAAAGAGGACGAAAGCGTGTCCGGACGTCTTCTTCAGCGCGTGGCAGATAGAATCGAAAAGTGCCTCCTCATAAGAATCGTCACTGGGATCGGGCATGCTACGCACCACGGTCACTCTCATCTGTTCAGAGTAATCAAATGGACTGCCAATCTGTATGGCAGGAGTACTTTCCGCGCCCACCCTGCCGGCAAAATACCCCGTCCCCATCGCTCCGGCCGAGAGAGTAGCGCTAGTGCAAATACAGCTCTTTCCGCTCTCAAAGAGCTTTTCTCTCAACAACGGCGCCACGTTGACAATCGCTGATCTCAGAATCATGTAGCGCCTCTCTCCTCGATCCCCTCCCGCCTCGGCCCAATAGACGGCTTCCTCGTCATTGCTCAGATTGATGACTTCCTCCGCCGCGTTGCGGTACGCCAATAAACGAGTCGCCGTATCCATGAACTCGGCGCGAGTCACCTCGTTCTCCTCCCCGCGAGCCATGGAGAGGACTTCTCTCTCCAAATCGGCGAGAGGTTGGGTGATCCGATCACATGTCCACTTTGGTTTCTTCAAGCGTACTTGCGCGCTGTCCCTCAACGCCAGCTCCGAATCCTTGAAGGCGCAGTCGAAAAACTCATCGGATGCCATTTGGGCCTCCTCAATGAGCTGAAGAAGCCGTGGAGTCGCCGCATGACGTAGGATTCCTTTGCGAGTCCGCGGATTGTAAAGCCTCCATAAATCGCGCCGCAACTCAAACTCCGGCAACACCGTGCCAAATTGCGCAGCCGCCACATCCTCAATGGTGTGCGCCTCATCCAAGATGACAAAGTCATGCGGAAAGATAAACCCGGGCGACTCCGTGAACCCCTCCTCCTCATGTTCGTCACGCAAGAGATCCGTCATACTCATCAACCCGAAGAAGAGCGTATGATTGAGTACCACCACCTCCGCTTCTTCTACTTTGCGGCGTGCCGCCTGATAGGGGCAGTTCGGTCCGCAGTTGCGGAGGGTGCACACGTGGTTTTCACTGCACACTTGCGCGCGTACCTTCTCAGAGATTCCGAGCTCCTGCGGAAGATCCGAAAGCCATCCTTCCCCACAATCCTGAGCCCACTCCCGCACGAGTTGCAACTGCGCCATCTCCTCTCGATTGAAAAGATCTCGCGCTTGATCGATAGCTCGTTGCAGACGCGTGCGACACAGGTAATGCGATCTCCCTTTCAGCAGAGCCGCCCTGAAGGGGATTTTAAGAGCCTTCGCGGCGGTGGGGATGTCCTTGCCGAAAAGTTGTTCCTGCAGGTTGATGGTATGTGTTGAGATGATAGCCTTTCTCCCTCGTTCCACGGCAAATCTCACCGCGGGCAACAAGTAGGCAAGTGATTTTCCAACTCCTGTGCCGGCCTCTGCTAAAAGTGGAGCCTCTTCCTCCAGGGCGTGAGCCACAGCCATGGCTAACTGCTGTTGCTCCGGACGGTATTCGTACCCACGTGCCCCGGACAGGACACCATCCGGAGCAAAGTCCTGCTCTGTTTGTTCAATAATACTCGCCACAGGCTGTGTAGATTTCTCTCCTCTCGCTTTACTGCAAAACGCGTTCTCCGCTGCTGGGCAAGGTTATTCGTAACGGGAGCTGGGGAAAGAAAGCGCGCAGCGTATTGACATCCGTATTACCATCGACAAAATACCATTGATTGATCCGCGTATCTCGCACAGTCAGCCCATTGCGATTCGGCTGTCCATCCACCACCTCATCCCTGATTGCGTAAATGTGTGACCTGCGCTCCACGCGCGTCACTCCCCCGTTCTGCCCCGGTCCACTCACCACCAACACCGTCGGCAAGACCACCAGCCTGCATCTCTCATTCCCTCCCTGCAGCTGGTCCGCCGCTAACTTTCCCTCCGCATCTCTCCGCACCGCCTGCACAACTCCCGATGGCGGCGTCAACACGTACTCTGCCACGGGATCCTGCACAATGAAGCTTTCAATCTTCAATCCGGAAGACACCATCGCCTTGCCCATTTTGACATAGTGTTCACGCAGAGCCCTCAGTCCTTCCTGAACGCGCACCTTGGCTTCCTCAGGTTTTTCTTTGGTCAGCCCCATGATACGCCGGGCGTTGTCAGCTTCTCTGCCGGTCCTGTTTGAAAATTGCTCGGCGTACATCCGCTTGATGGGAGGATACATATAATCCAACGCCCACCCCATGTCGCACGACCTCACCGCCGCCCCGTAACTACGCGCCGCCTCCACAGCCGTCCTCCCGGCTTCACTCACAGATTCCGCAGCTCCCCCACTCCACGCCAGCAGGAGCATCCCTACCATGATCCACATTCTCTTCTTCATACCCCAACTCTACCACATACCCGCCCCCATGGCAAACGCATTTTCAATGCGTTTGCTATTTACGAATTACGATTTACGATTTACGATCATTAGCATCCCATAACGTGGTCAATATGACGACGTCATGCGCATAGTAACGGGGTTTGGCGGGGGGATTTCTAAAAATAGGGTTTAGGAATTTTGTTCTTCAAGTTCTGGAACGCTCCTATGCTGTCCCATAATTTTAATCCCTTAAAAGGATACCCCCACATAAATAGGGCGTTTCCGGTGGTCCTTCTCCCCCTCCCCTGTCTCCTGCTGTCCCATAATTCTTGACGATATTTTCTATCCGTTGCAGTTGCCACATGATG
>CANQYL010000062.1 GCA_947628035.1 uncultured Akkermansia sp.
CTATTATGAGTGTAATCGGGTCAAAGTGCAAACACCATTTTTTTATCCCTTCTCATTTTCCTATGGGATGACAATGAATTACGATTTACGATTTGGATGCTAGCGCGCTTCGCGCGGGATATGCGAAGCGGGAGCGGAGGTGATGGGGAAAATCACGGAAAGGTGCTACAAGGAAAGCTGCCGGAGTTATGCCATACCGGCTTGACTCAGCGCCGCCCCATCGGCACTGAGCCCTTCGGGCAAAAGCTGCGCTTTTGTCCAATCCTTCCGAGCCCTCGGGGGCTTTGCCGGCTTTACTTCCTTTGTTCATAGGAAATGGGGTTGAATGGGTTCAGAGAAGATTTTGTTGGGACATATGTGCGGGGCATATGAAGTCTTTGCAATCCACGGTTGACAAAACTCGGTCAAACAGCTACAATGCGCCCGCATTCTTTCGGAGTCATCCGACTGTATGCATCAACCTACTCATCCATTTATACGACCATGAAATACAGATGCAAAGTTTGTGGAGCCATTATTGAAAGCGACGGCATTCCTGAATCCTGCCCTGTCTGCAAAGTGAAGGGAGCCGACAAGTTCGAACTCATTGAGGAAGGACGCGAAAAGGTGTATGCCGACGAACACCGGGTCGGCGTAGCCCAGGGGCTTGACGAAGAAGTCGTGAATGGTCTGCGCGACCACTTCAACGGCGAGTGCTGTGAGGTGGGGATGTACCTCGCCATGAGTCGGCAGGCTGAGCGCGAGGGCTATCCCGAAGTGGCGGACGCCTTCAAGCGCTACGCCTTTGAGGAAGCGGAACACGCCGCTAAATTCGCAGAGCTTCTCGGTGAGGTTCTCACTCCCGACACCAAGAAGAACCTCGAGTTGCGCGCGGAGGCTGAATTCGGGGCTTGCGCCGGCAAACTCGCCATCGCCAAGCGTGCCAAAGAGCTCGGCTACGATGCCATCCATGACACCGTACACGAGATGTGCAAGGACGAAGCACGCCACGGCAAGGGCTTTGATGGTCTGTTGAAGCGCTACTTCGGCAAATAATTATCGCCTCATCAAGAGAGCATTCTATCGGAGGGACGGCTCATCGTCGTCCCTTTTTTTGCGTTTGACGCGTGATGTTGCAAAACCCGCAAGACGGCAATTCATTTACGATTTTCGATTTACGAATTACGATTTATTGGTAACGTACGCCTAGTGCAAATTTTTTGTATTGTTAACGGATACAGAGTCTTCTTGAGAGCCATCATCATGATGATGGCTGATTGTCACGATTTTTGATCCGTATCAACAATGGTATCAATCCATAAGAGCATTCTCCCCGTTGTTTCACTTTCCTCAAATGCGTTTGCACTGAAAAAACAGGCATTTGGCTTGCAAAATGAGGGATGGGATGGTATTGTTCTGCGCATGCGTTTGCAGATAAAGCAGTACACGGACGGTCCCTTGATGTGCAACGGCTATCTGGTAATCAGTCCGGAGGGAGCCTGTGTGGCGATTGATGCGCCGGCAGGATTTGCAGACTGGCTGCGCCATAACCTGCCTGAAAACGCGAAAGTGACGCATCTTTTCCTGACGCACCAGCATTTTGATCATGTCTCGGACGCGGAGGAGATGGCGAGTAGATTAGGCTGTGAAATTCATGCCTGCTCACCTTACGCAGCCGAGCTCACCCTGCAGAGTCACGCGCGCAGTTGGGGCATCCCGGAGCCGCCGAGATTCCGAGTAAATCGCTGCCATGAGTCGGGAGACGGCAAGGTGCAAGTCGGGGGGATGGAGTGGACTTTCCTGCATGTTCCGGGGCATTCTCCCGACAGCCTCGCATGGTACCTCGCTCAAGCCGACGTCGTATTCACCGGGGATGCCCTCTTTGCCGGAAGTGTAGGACGGACCGACCTCCCGGGCGGAAGCTCCGGGCAACTTGTCAGATTCATCCGCGAGAAACTCCTCTCCCTTCCGCCCAATACCGAGCTCTTGCCCGGACACGGACCCTCCTCCTTCATCGGCGAGGAGGAAATGAACAATCCCTTCCTCTCATAAAAACGCAGAACATTCCATCATGACATTTGACGAACTAGGATTATCAGAACCTGTGCTGCAAGCCGTAAGGGATTGCGGCTACGAAACGCCCACCCCCATCCAGCAACAGGCTATCCCCTACATCTTGCAAGGTCGCGACGTCATCGGGGCCTCCCAAACCGGCACCGGAAAAACAGCCGCCTTTGCCCTTCCGCTCCTCACCAAAATGCAGCATACCGGGCGTCCTCAGGTTCTCATCCTCGAACCCACACGCGAACTGGCCGACCAGTTGGCGGAGGCGTTCCGTCTGTACGCTGCGCACACCGATATCACCATCGCCCTCCTTTACGGCGGCGTCGGCTACGGTCAACAAGCCGATGCCCTCAAACGAGGAGCCGACATCGTCGTGGCCACTCCCGGTCGCCTCGTGGATCATTTCTACCGCGGCAACATGAAGTTTAAGGAAGTAAAAACGCTCGTGTTGGATGAGGTGGATCGCATGACCGACATGGGATTCCTGCCCATCGTGCGCAAGATTGTGAACCTGTGTCCTTGGGAGGGGAGACAGACGTTGTTTTTCTCCGCCACGATGCCGCAGGTGCTGCAGGGATTTGCCAAATGGTGCCTGACGGATCCTCAGGAAGTGGCCATAGCGCGTCGGGAAGTTGCCTCGACGATCTCCCACGCATTCTACCCGGTGGGACTCGACCAGAGGGATGAGCTCCTGCTCGCTCTCGTGAAGGCGACGAATTTTCACAACCTCATGATCTTCACTCGCACCCGCAAAGAGGCTGATATGGTAGCTCATATGCTCAGCCGCGCGGGATGGGGGCGCGAAGTAACCGCTATGCACTCCGATATCCCGCAAAAAGAACGCATGGCCGCCCTCAAGGGATTCCGGGAAGATAAGTACCGCATCCTCGTGGCAACAGACGTTGCAGCCCGAGGAATTGATATCAGCGACGTCACTCACGTCATCAACTACCGCGTCCCTGAAAACCCGGAGGATTACGTGCACCGCATCGGTCGCACCGGTCGTGCCGAGGCTCAGGGCGATGCCTTCACCTTGCTCACAGCGGATGAAGTCGATTTTGCCAAGAGCGTAGAAATTTTCCTCAAGCAGAAAGTAGAACGCCGCAGACTGGAGGGTTTCCCGTATGCATACACAGCTCTGCTGGATGATGGCGCGGCACCACTGCGCAAACCGCGTCCTGCGGTCAAGAGCGGACGCCGACGCTGATCCCCCTTCCCTCCTCATGCGTGTACTCTCCATAGACCCGGCTATCCGCAACACGGGGTACGCTGTCATCGAGGGTGATCATCATGCCGCCCACGCGCTGGAATACGGGACACTCTCTCTGAAGTCAACTCTGTCCCAGAGCGAATGTCTCTTGCAGATTCACCGCAAGGTGGTTGAACTCATCGAAAAATGGCAGCCCGACGAACTCGCCATTGAGGAAATCATCTACGTTCAGTCGCACCGCACCGCCATCAGCATGGGCTCCGCGCGCGCGGCCACAGTTATCGCCGCCGCGTCGAAAAATCTCCCCATCATGGAATATCCGCCCTCCTGCGTCAAACAGGCTGCCGTCGGCACAGGCAGAGCCGACAAAAGTCAGGTGGCATTCATGATGCGTGCCCTACTGGGGTTGGATGAAACTCCGGCACCCGATGCAGCGGATGCCCTCGCTATCGGCTTTGCCCACCTCTCTGCATCCGACCCGCTGCGGGCACAGCTCTTCGCCAAGAGAAAGTACATCTGAAGCCGATTATTCCGCGCTCTTGCTCTCAATGCGGAGACGTCGGTGGGCGCGGCGAGCTATGAGATTTCCCGGTAGATTGCAGGAGTGGTCAGTGCTCCCTTCGCATAGGAGACGATACACCCTCTCAACGTGTCTTTCCGTGATACCGGGGACCCCCGACGAGCGCAAATAATAATGCACCACAGCTTTGCAAAATGCCGCAGAACGACCCCGTAGCAGAGGGAGATAGAGCCTCCCCTGCGGGTCAAAAAGGGGAAGCATCCCCAAAGCCTCATCCAGCGCCTGCACAACCTCCTCCTGCACCCGAGCTCCGCGGATGATAAGCGGCACGACATCCCTGCCCATAGCACGCTCCAGAGCGGGAATTGCCTGTAGCCGCAGTTTATTGCGAGTAGCGGTTTCCGGATTCGCGTTTGTGTCATCCTCCCGCCAATCCTGGTGAATGCTCTCCAGCCAGTGGGTGATCTCCGCTCGCCTGCAATGAAGCAGGGGGCGCAGCCAAGTGATGCCCTCTTCCTCCCTGCTCTGCCTCATGCCGCGCAGCCCCGTCGATCCGCGGGCCAAATTAAAAAGCACCGTCTCTGCCTGATCCTCTGCGTGGTGGGCCAAGACGACGGTCGTGCAGCCCACCTTGTGCGCGTGCTCCACGAGCAGTCTTCTCCGCTCCGCACGCGCGGCGGTCTCTATGGATTCGCCTCGCTCACGTGCGCGGCGCGGCACATCCACATCGTACTGCGCGTACGGCGCCCCCAGCCTCTCGCACAATTCTCGACAAAAGCGGGCATCGGCGTCCGCCGCCTCCCCTCGTATGCCATGATGCACATGGCAAGCAAAAGTCTGCACGTCATGCAACAAAAGCAAACGCAACAACGCAACCGAATCACGTCCTCCACTCAGCCCCAAAACGACGGGCTGCTCCGGCACCACAAAGCTGTCCGCGTCCGGTAACATGGAGGAGAGACCTTTTGGGCAATTGCGTCAATCCCTCTGCTTTTTCTTCTCTTTGGTGGGGATGAGCTTGTCCGGGTTGATTTTGTGGAAGAGTTTTTTACCATCCACGCCGTCCTCTGCATCGATATCAAACTGCTGAACCACCCCGCTGGCGTACGCCACAAGGATGCCGCTGCTGTGTCTCTCCACGGCGGGCAAAACCATCTCACGGAAGGTCTTATAATTGATGACGCTCTTACGTTTTTGCGGAATACCGTCGCTCAACCAAGGCAAGAGATCCAGGTGCTTCTTGCCCACGGTGCGAATCTGCGAATTGGGGTTATCCTCGTCCTCCGACCCATCCGACCATGAGACGTATGAGACGTGCTTTGTATCAGCCGGCATCAACACGCCGTCCGACACGGCCGCACGACGATCCCCCGGGCAATGGAAGATACTAGCGACCTTCATGGGCGCTTTTGCCTTATTGGGCAAAACCGTAGAATCCAGTTCCTGCGCCAACATGTACCACCAGCCATCCGACTCATTGAACTCAGGTGTATCCTCATCGTCATCCATGCCACTGGTGGGAAGGAGATTCCTGTGCCCCAGATCCTGCCCGTACTTGATACCCAGTTTAGCGAGTTGTTCGATGTTAGCTCTGCATTTGACGATATCGCCGGCATTCATGTAGCTGAAAAGCACCGGGGCAGAGATGCCCAACAAAACACCGAGTATGGCTATCACCACGATGAGTTCCAAAAGGGTAAACCCACCGCGACGGATGATGCTGCTTGCTTTCATACGTCTGTTAATCTAGCACACGTCTGCCTCGTCTGTCAAAGCATTTGCACGCCGCTGGACGCTTTTTTCCACATCCGTCCCAAGAAAATTTTCTCCGGGCTTATTCACCCCGTTTCCTCATGCGTTTCCCCTGGATGAAGGAAGTAAGCCGGAAAGGTCATAAACCATTGACGATTCAGCCAAGCAGCGGGTCCAGCATGGCGTAACTTCAGATGCTTTCCAGCCAGCAACTCTCCTTGCTCCAAAAATTCCGCTGCACATTCGCTTTGACGCTTCGGTACCGCACTACCTCAGCGCCCTGCGGGCAAAAGCTGCGCTTTTGTCCAATCGTCCTGCCCGCCCGCTTCGCGTGCGCCCTGTGCGGGACCGTCGGACGCTTTGCCTCCCCGCGCCGCCGGCGCGCTAAAATCCAAATCGTAATTCGTAATTCGTAATTCGTAAATAGGCACCTCCGGTGCTCCCGTCCATCGTACATAACCAATGAGTTATGCTGCATCATCTGCCGATGACTGCGTGTTGGGAGCGCTTTTTCTTGGGACGGATGTGTGTTCCACAATTTCCTTGGGAAAATAGGATTGAACAAGAATGCGAAAAAAGGTAAAATACAGGGGTATGAGAAGACCTCCCATCTTGGGGCTCGTGCTGGCGGACAGTTGGCTGGCCCCCTACGAGAATGAGCTGAAAGCAAGGCTGCGCCTGTATGACAGCCGGGCGGAGGTGTTCGCTCAGCGTTTCGGGAGCTTGGCAAATGCAGCGAAAGGCTACGAGACCATGGGGTTTAATCACGATCCGGAATCCGGTGATTGGATCTATCGCGAATGGGCTCCCGGCGCCCGCAGTCTCTCCCTCATAGGGGACTTCAACGGATGGGATCGCTCAGCCACCCCCCTGCAACCGGATGATGAGGGCATCTGGGAAGTGCGCCTCCCCGCCGGTTCCCTCAAACACGGGGACCATGTCAAGGTACATGTCATCGGCGCGGACGCTTCCGGACGCGACCGAATTCCCGCGTGGATTCGCTTCACCTACCAGGATCCTCACAATTATGATTACTCCGGCGTCATCTGGGACCCACCCGAGCCGTACAAGTGGAATGATACGCGATGGACGCCGGCTTCCGTCAAAACGCCGTTCATCTACGAGACGCACATAGGCATGGCCGGCGAGGAGGAATGCATCCATTCGTACGATGAGTTTACGGACAACGTGCTGCCGCGCATCGCCGAGCAAGGCTACAACTGCGTGCAACTCATGGCCATCCAGGAGCACCCCTACTACGGCTCCTTCGGCTACCACGTCTCCTCCTACTTTGCTCCCTGCAACCGCTTCGGTACTCCAGAACAACTCAAACGCCTCATTGACACAGCGCACGGTCTTAAAATAGCCGTCCTGCTGGATGTGGTTCACTCCCACGCCGTGAAAAACATGGCCGAAGGGCTCAACGATTTCGACGGCTCCGGCGGACAATATTTCCATGCGGGAGAACGCGACAGTCGGCACCCCGACTGGGACAGTTGTCTCTTCGACTACGGCAAACCGGAGGTACAGCGTTTCCTGCTCAGCAACCTGCGCTGGTGGCTGGAGGAATATCATTTCGACGGGTTCCGCTTTGATGGCGTAACCAGTATGCTCTACCTGCATCACGGGCATGAGGCTTTTACCGACCTGGGTTGCTACTTCAACGACCGGGTAAACGTGGATGCCATCACCTATCTTCAGCTCGCCACAACCCTCGTTCAGGAAGTGCGCCCCGGCGCCATCCTTGTAGCGGAGGACATGAGTGGCATGCCCGGTCTTTGCCGACCCGTCGATGAGGGAGGTATGGGCTTCAGCCACCGCTTGGCCATGGGGCTTCCCGATTACTGGATCAAACTCATCAAGGAGAAACGGGATGAAGAGTGGAGCATGGGCGACATGTGGTACACCCTTACCAACCGCCGCTACGGCGAACCGAACATCGCCTACGCGGAAAGTCACGACCAGGCGCTTGTCGGTGACAAGACCATCGCTTTCCGGCTGATGGATGCCGAAATGTACGACAACATGGCCACGGACAAACCGAGCATGGTGATCGACCGTGGGATGGCGCTGCACAAGATGATCCGTCTGGTGACACTCGCCGCCGGTGGGGAGGGGTGGCTGAATTTCATGGGCAATGAGTTCGGTCATCCGGAATGGATCGACTTCCCGAGAGAAGGCAACGGTTTCTCCTACAAGTACTGCAGACGGCAGTGGAGCCTCGTGGATGCTGCCAACCTGCGGTACCGCTTCCTCAATGCCTTTGATAAGGCCATGCTTCGCCTCGCTCAGCAGCACGATATCCTCTCCGCTCCTCCCGCCCAACCTCTCAATATGGATGAGACCAACCGCGTGTTGGCTTTTGAACGCGCCGGGCTGATCTTTGTGTTGAATTGGAACGGTGACAGGGCTCTCCCGGGGTACGAGTTGCACGCTCCGCAGGCGGGTGAGTGGAGAGTCGTGCTGGATAGCGATGCCGCCGAATACGGTGGTCTTGCCCGACAGGATGTCAGTGTGGCGCACACCACAAACGGCAGCGGCAAATTATCCCTCTATTTACTCCCGCGCACGGCTCTCGTGCTGCAGAAAGTTTTCAGTTGATCCGGAGAAGACATGATTGAGGAGGAACGTACCATCCAACGCATGAGCGACACCCTCGCGAGCCAAGTCGCCGCCGGGGAAGTGGTCGAACGCCCCGCTTCTGTTGTGAAGGAACTGGTAGAAAACAGTATCGATGCCCATGCCAAAAGCATCCGCGTGGAAATATCCCGCGGGGGCGTTGCCTCCATCAAGGTCGCCGATGACGGGGACGGCATGAGCCGAGCCGATCTGGAGATGTGCCTTGAACGCCATGCCACGAGTAAACTGAGAACCTACGAGGAACTCTTTGACATCCATCAGATGGGCTTCCGTGGGGAAGCTCTTCCCAGCATCGCCTCCGTGGCACAGGTCGCAATAACCACCCGTAGGAAGCAGGACGTGGAAGGCTCGCGACTCGACTGCCACGGCGGGGAGCTGCAGGAAATCCGTGCCGCCGGGTGTCCTCCGGGCACAGAAATTGAGGTTCGCGATCTCTTCTACAACACCCCCGCGCGTCGCAAATTCCTGAAGAGTCTTGAAACAGAATCAGGACACATCGAACAACAACTCAAGCTGCACGCCCTCGCTTTCCCCGATCTGCGTTTTACCTTCATCCGTGACGGAGAAACGGTGTTTGACACACCCGCCACAACAGATCTGCGCCACCGCATCTCGGAATTCTACGGCAAGGAGAACGCCGGTAAGCTGCTGCGCATCCGACCGACCACCGGCGTAGGCGTGCACGTGGAGGGATATCTGATGCCCCTCACCGATGCACGTCGCAACCGACGCCTTCAATACATCTTTCTCAATGGACGCCCGATAGAGGATAAGATGGTTTCCCGAGCGGTGCGGGACGGTTACGGGGGATTTCCCACAGGCTTGCAGCCGGGGTATTTTATTTACATCGAAATGGATCCCGCCCTGGTGGATGTGAATGTTCATCCCGCCAAACGCGAGGTACGCTTCCGGAGACCGGCGGACCTGACGGCGGCAGTGATGGACGCCATCTCGGCGACACTCGCCGAATTCGCCCGCGGCGGAAGATCCGCTGAGCCCGAGACGGTTTCACCCCCGGCGCCGAGAGGCAACGTCCTGCCCCCTTCCTCGCCTCCTCGCCCGCAAACCTCTGATGAATCTCAGGTCGGGCAGGATGAAGAAGTCGCACCCATACGCCCCGCCTTGCGCCTCGTTGTGGAACCCCGGCAGCAGGAGCTGGATATACCTGCCCCTCCCCAGTCGAAAGCGACAACCCAACACCCACACGACGAGTCCCCGCAAGAGCAGAATGTACCCTCCTTCCGTCTCCTCGGCATCATTCGGGACCAATACGGCCTTTTTGAAAACGCAGACGGTCTGGTTCTGCTCTCCATCAAGGCAGCCAGAGAACGCATCGTCTTTGAGCGTCTCGTTGCAGCCAATAAGCGTCCCATTCCGTCGCAACAGCTGCTCGCTCCCGCCATGGTGGAGTTAGATATTCGAGACGTAGGACTTGTGAAGGATCTGCAACCTCTGTTGATCCAGGCGGGCTTCCGGGTACAGTTCTTCGGCGAGCGCACTCTTCGCGTTGACTCTATTCCCATCTTTCTCTCGCTGGATAAGGTGGACGACTTCATTGTGGAACTGATCGAGGCATTCAGCAACGGTGAGACTAAACTCAAGCGCTCCCGCGACCCTTACGAACTCTTTGCCATTCGCCTGGCTCAGCGCTATGTGATGAAGGAATCGATGGAAGATTGGCTGCAGAACCCGACCCCCCTCCTGCGCGACTTGTTGCACTGTGAAATCCCCTACTGCACCCCTCGCGGCAAACCCACGATGATTCCCCTCTCCATCAACGAAATTCAACGCCGCTTCCAAGCGCTCTGACCGGCTATGAACAGACGTGCCGCCCTCGTTCTTCTCACCCTCATCCTGCTCTTCCAAAATAGTTTTCTGCAGAAGGTGATGGGGGCGGATCCGTTCACCCACCCGGAGTTGAGTCGATTGAAAGTTGTGCTGCTCCCCGCCCTTCTCTCGTCCACCTTTTCCCTGAGTGCCGTGATGCTGGGCTGCTTTCTCATCTCCTCGCTCATGGGCAACGCGCGGTCGAACGACAACGAAGGAATCGCCGCATTCAAGAATAATTTAGCGCGGCTCGCACCCAGTCTGCTGTGGTGCGGCTGGCTGCCGCTGATGATCCTGCTCCTCGTCGGGGACTCGTCGGACATTTCTCCTGCGCGCACGTGGTACATGAGCGCCTTCGGCTGCGTGCTCGTTTCGTACGCCGCTTTTCCGTGGCGCCGCTTCGGGGTCGTGCGCGTGCTTGTAGGCGCGCTCTCGATCGCCTCCTTCATCTGCATCGCTCACTATATGGGCGTTCTCCTTTCCCCGTTCCTCCCTGCTATCGCGCTGACTACGGCGACGGGAGCATCGGCGGAGGCGCGAAAACCGACCGGCATCTTGCGAGGCTTGGCGAGAAGCTTCTTTGTCCTCCTCCTCGCCGTAGTGGCGTGGTACCAACTCACCTCGACCTTCTCACCGTACGAGGAACCGGGACTCCTGAGTCTCGGCATCTTCTTTGCCGAGCTCCTGCTGCTGGGTCTGCCGGCTTTCCTGATCTTCCGCTCCACACGCGTATGAAAAAAATCCTCTTCCTCACGGGGAGGAAGAGGATGGGTCTGAAAGTCGTCTGTTCCGTGCAATCTCACACAGCAGCGCGGATGATGGCCGCGAAAGAATCCGGCTTCAGCGCGGCGCCTCCCACAAGCGCTCCATCGATGTCCGGCTGGCTCATCAACTCCGCCGCGTTGCCCGGTTTCACGGATCCGCCGTACTGGATGCGCACCGCTGCGGCGGCATCCGTGCCGAAGGTCTCCGCCACCACGCTGCGGATGAAAGCATGTGCGTCCTGCGCATCGGCCGCGCTGGCGGTCTTTCCCGTACCGATGGCCCACACCGGCTCATAAGCGATAACGATGCCCGACACCTGCTCAGGAGTCAGATCAGCCAATCCTTCCACCACCTGACTCTTGAGAATGTCCTGCAGCTTGCCGGCCTCGCGTTGCTCAAGCGTCTCGCCGATGCAATAGATGGGGATGAGTCCCGCCGCGAGCGCCTTCTTGATTTTCTTGTTGATGTACGCGTTGGTCTCGCCGTGGTACTGCCGACGCTCGCTGTGGCCGAGCACGACATAACTGCAACCCAGCTCCGACAACATCGCCGTGGAAATCTCGCCCGTGAAGGCTCCGTTATCGTGGTCGCTCACATCCTGCGCGCCCACGCCGATGCACTTGCAGCCATCCAAGGCGTCCATCACAGCGGGTATCGTGACAAAGGGCGGCACAATCACCTTCTGCACTCCTTTGCAGTCGCAGAGCTGCTCCTGCTTGAAAGCGGCTAAAAATTCACGAGCCTCTTTCGGGCCCATATTCATCTTCCAGTTTGCGGCTATAATTGGTGTCCTCGACATATCGTTCAGGGGTTCTTTTGTTGCGGGTCAAGTCTACTCCCCCTCCCTCCGTAAGTCAAGCATATGTGTTCCATGAAAAACGCGATCCCAACACGGAGTTATCGGTAGACGATGTAACACAATTCATTGACGATTTGGGATGCTGGCGCGCTGCGCGCGGGGAGGCAAGCATCCGAGGTTATGCCATTCACATCCTATTCCCGTCCGATGTATTTTTTCCTTCCGAATCTTCTCTTCAAACGTATTTTTCCCTTACGAATCACAATCTCGACGCGTCGTTTATACCATAAAATAAATAAGAACAACACGAATGATAGAAGGAGATTCATGCCGAAAATAAAGATGACAAGGAAGACATGGACGATCAGATCAGGCAAAGTCTCGGCGACGACTTCACCCCCTTCTCTCCAATAGCGAACCTTGATTCTATCTCCTACATCTTTCTCAGTATTCGCCTTTATCCAAAACCCTCGTGTCTTTCCTTCGGCATTAACGTATTCGATCTCCAGTTTTTTATGCTGACTGTTCCTCTCTTTCCGCACGTGCGTAATAGTGCCCTGTGTTTCTCCGGCATAAAAGAATTGTACAAACAAATTGTCACTCAGGGATATATAAAACTGAGCAGACACATAAGAAAAAAAGAGAAGTACAACTACCCATAAGAAATTTCCTAACTCACCTTTCCACCCTTCTCCCTTAACTCGTCTCGGTCCTATATTGTCAATCACGCGTAGTGTTCGTTTGTTCAGTAGGTGGTCTATATACATGTCACGGCGTTGGTTAGAATTATTTGATGGTTGACTCTCACCATCTGTATTTAATGAGACAAGTTACATAAAATGTTGCATTTACCCCTGCAATTCACAGCATCTCCTTCTCGAGGCGGCGAACAGTCTCCGCCAGGGACTCGTCCTCATTCCCCGTCCACTCGACCTGACCCCGTAACCATTGTTTTCTTGGATTTTATGGCTCCCTGAATATCCGACTGTATCTGCTTCAAAAGATCTTGTAATTGTTGTGCCTTTACGTCACTCTGTCTCGTACCTATACCGTATTGGTAGCAACGCATCAAATATACCGTTTCCTCCACGGTGTGCTTTCCATCGGCTGAAAGCCTGTTGAAGGCGATCGCAGCGTATTTGGTTTGTTCTTCAGGAGAGAGTTTGGGGTTGCGGTAAACCGTTTTTTCCATCAGTAAAAGCTCAACCATAGCACAGCTATTACCGAGGTCGGCGGAACGGCGTAACCATTCAAATGAATAATTGAAACAACGGAGGGCTTCCTCCCCCTTCTTTGCGGCTAATAACTTCTTCCCCTTTTCCAGCAAAAGCTCGCCTACATTCTTGGCTTGGGAAGGCTCCTCCCAACACTTCTTCAACCTCTCCCTCTCACTTCTTCCCTGCTCCGGGAAGAGAAAAGTTTCTGCTCCTTCAACAGGGGATTCGTGCTGAGAAATGAGATGACGAACAACTTGAAACAAAACAATCGCAACAATGAGGGCAATCCATCTTTTCACATGTGCTCCCGGTACGCCGACGACCCGTTCAGCGAGGGAGGCATCCTTCTCCTGCATATCAAATGATTTGCTGTGTTCTTTTATGACACGAAGAACATCCTCTCGCACCGAGCGCCTCAGATCACTCATGTTCTCAATGACAAGATGCTTTGCTCCCGATGAAATCGCAAAAGAGACCAGCGTTGGGTCATTCCCTTCCTTGTTTTTTACGCACAAGACATCTGCTTCGTTCCAGCGGATGCCGCATAAGCCCCATCGCCAGTAGATACCGGTTGGAGTAACCCACCTCCATTCAAATGTAAGAAGGCAGATAAATAATATCCCCAATCCAAGTATGATGCCTCCATACATTGACATTGCATACGCGTAGATGGGTAAACCAAGAAGTAGCACCCAAAGAATGAGGAGAATCCAATGCGTCAGCAAATATACATTCTTTAAAAAGGGAATTTTCATGGAATGAAAGGTCTCTCTATTGTAGAGGTCCCATTATAAGTATGATGGAATTAAATAGCAAACACTATTTTCCCCTTTCATGACTTCCTGTGAGATGCTAATGATTTTCTTGGATCGTTTCTTCGGCTTGTTTCAGTACGCGTTTCATCAAATTCGTGAGGTATTCTCGATCCTTTTTGGAGATTCCTTTCTCCAAATCAGGGAAATTGCATGCTCCTACAAGATCCCACACGTGAAACCATTCCTCGCGACAAACATATTCATATATACTCAAACATCGAGGTAACTCCACACGTGTGCCGTCCCAGTCATCACAAGGGCACAAGTAATTGGATATAGACCACGTATACTCTTTCCCGTTAATTGTGACTATACCGAGCTGTGGAATGACTAGGGGTACCTCCAAAACGTATTTTACCGGTTTTTTTGAGGCATTTACAATAAATCTCGACACCTTTGGCGGAAGTTCAATTTTTTGCTTGGTCC
>CANQYL010000063.1 GCA_947628035.1 uncultured Akkermansia sp.
AAAATGCTATGCTCTTGGGTGACCGTTTATTTTGAGGCATCGGCCTTCGGTGACTTTTTCTTTTGAGGCATTACGACGAGACAACATGTGTCCCAATAAAATCTTCTCCGTGCTTATTCAAACCCTTTTCCATGCGCTTCCCATGAACGAAGGAAGTAGGCCGGCAAGAAGGCATAGCGTAACTCCGTATGCTTTCCTCCTATCAACGTACCATCCTTTCAAAAATTCCGCTGCGCATTCGCACCGCTGGAACGCGCGTAGCGCGCATTATTTCCAAATCGTAAATCGTATGTCGTAAATCGTAAATAGGCAAACGCATTGAAAATGCGTTTGCCCCGCGTTGTCCATGACAATTCTTGACGATTCCTCTCTGTCATGGTAGATTAGAGACATGAGTACAAGGTTCCATTGGGTGGAGGACCCGATGAACGAAAATGAGGATTTCGGTGAAGAGCTCAACCGGGAATTGCCGCCATTGGTACGCAGACTGATGGTCCATCGGGGTATCGCTGACAAGGAGGCGGCGGAGCAGTTCTTGCGTCCGCGGTTAGCGAAGCTGAGTGACCCGTTTGAGATGCATGAGATGGATGCGGCCGTGGAGAGAATTCTGCGTGCCGTCGATGATGGAGAGTATGTATGTGTGTACGGGGATTACGACGTAGACGGGGTAAGTGCCGTCACCCTGCTGCACGAGGTTCTCAGCGCATTCGGAGTAGAACATTCCAACTTCATCCCGGCGCGCACGGAAGAAGGATACGGTCTGAGCGAGCTCGGCATCACCCACGCGTTGGAATCGTGCAAACGACCCCCCAAGCTGCTTATCACCGTAGATTGTGGAACTACTTCCGTGCAAGAGGTGGATCGATTGCGCTCCATGGGACTGGATGTCATCATCTTGGATCATCACGAGCCGGGTGCCCAAGGACGTCCCAACGCCTGCGCCGTCGTGAACGCAAAGCTGGAAAAACAGAGCCGTTTTACCTACCTGTGCAGTGCAGGAGTCGTCTTCAAACTGGCTCACGCCTTGCTCAAGAGACGCAGACTGCCGGACTTTAATCTCAAGGAAAAATTAGACGTCGTAGCTGTTGCCATTGTGGCAGATATCGTACCCTTGGTGGATGAAAATAGGTTGCTCACTCATGTCGGGCTGCGTTTGTTGAGCCAAGGAAAGGGGAATTTGGGGCTACGTGCCTTGGTGGAGGTGACCGGAATGCAGCTGCCTGTCACTTCCTCTCACGTAGCTTTCCGTATAGGTCCCCGCATCAACGCCGCCGGACGTATCGATTCCCCCAGAGATGCTCTGGAGTTGTTGACCACCGATGATGAACAGCGCGCCTTCCTCCTCGCCCAAAATTTGGAAGGCTATAACCGCTTGCGCCAGAGTGAGGAAGAAAAGATACGCGAGGAGGCTCTGCAGATGCTCCATGAAAACCACGATGACGCCCGAAAGGATCACGTGATTGTGTTAGGCTCCCGCAACTGGCACCCGGGTGTCGTGGGGATCGTGGCCTCCACGCTCATGCGTCGCTTCCACAAGCCCTGTTTTATCATATCCTTTGATGAAAACGGCACAGGAAAGGGCTCCGGTCGCTCGATTCCGGGCATCTCTCTCGTGGAGGCTCTGCACGCCTGCCGCCACACCATCGTTGCGGGAGGAGGACATGATATGGCCGCCGGTCTGGAAATCCGTGCGGATATGCTCAACGATTTTCGCCAAACATTGAACGACTACGTGAGGGAACACTCTTCCCCGGAAATGTTTCGTCCGGTACTCACCATCGATGCGGAAGTCAACTTTGATGAGCTCAACGTCGAGATGCTGGATTCGTATGCCCTGCTGGAACCTTTCGGCAATGCCAACCCGCAGCCGGTGCTCATGAGCCGCGGTGTGATGCTCAGTTCTGCTCCGATTCGCTTGGCTAACAATCACCTGCGTCTTCCCCTGCGCCAAGGAATTCGCGAGATAGATGCCATGTATTTCCACGCCGCCGACCGACAATTGCCCGACCCGCCGTGGGATATAGCTTTCACCATCGACCGCAATGTCTGGCGCGGGCGAACCAGTCTTTCCGTCTCCATTCAAGATATCCGTCCCGCAGAGCACGCCCTATGATGCCCCTTTACAAGCGCTCTCCTAAAAAATCTCCTGAACACGGAGATTGGCGCGTCCCTCTGACCCGCCCCGAAGAGACGGAACACTTGCCTCCACACCCCCTCACGGTCTGGAAGAAACTACGCTTGCGCGCGGAATATTTACAAACCATGCCCGTCGGCGACGCAGCTCTGCGCAACCTCGATTCTTCGGAAACGGATGTTGTCCCGCTCGCCGGAGCCACGCGCTACCTGCGGCTTGCCTTGGCTTGGCTGGTGTTGCTGCCTCTCTCCGTTCTGATGGTGTACGCCCTCCTGCTGCATCTTTATGGAGCGAGCAGCACTGTGGGTCTGAAGTCATTTTGGATGAGCGTCCCGGTATGGTACACCCTGCTCGGGGCGGGCGCGTTTTGTTCTTTGGTCATCTCGCGCATCGCCATGCCGGTCCTGGTGTACGTTTACGTCTTGGGGCACGAACTCACCCACGCCTTGGCTGCCAAGCTCTGTCTCGGGAAGGTCCAGGCTTTCAAGATTGACCTCAACGGCGGCTACGTAGAAACGGACGCGGACAATTTATTCATTGCTCTCTCTCCGTACTTTATACCTCTCTGGATGTGCGTGTGGCTGATGGTTCTGTGGCTCGTCAAGTTCGTGTATCCTTTTGAAGAATGGGAAGCGTGGTTTTACGCAGGATTCGGCTTCTGGTGGAGTTTTCACCTCTACTGGACGGCCTGGGTCATCCCGCGTGAGCAACCCGATATGCTTGAAAATGGCGTGCTTTTCTCGCTGCTCCTCATCATGATCATGAACATCGGGATCCTCCTCGTCGTTCTCTACGCCTTCGGTGTCCTCTCTCCCTCCGGCTACATGGAGAATTTTCTCCAGGCTGCTCAACAAATGTACGACTCTGCCTCCGACCTCTACGTTTGGCTCACAAACACGGCCGTCAACCTCTGACAAGACAAATCTCCGGTCACTTTCTAGCCAACACTCACCCCCACATCGTTAAAAATTCCGCTGAGCATTCGCTTCGCTAGATTGAGCCGACGGCGCGGAATTTTTCACATCGTCCATCGTCCATCGTAAATCATACGTCGTAAATAGCAAACGCATTTCCTCATGCGTTTCCTCCGGATGAAGGAAGCAAACCGGAAAGAAGGCAAAGCCCCCGAGGGCTCGGAGTGGGATTGGACAAAAGCGCAGCTTTTGCCCGCAGGGATGAGGAGTCGTGAGGCGACTCCGAAGCAGCAAGAGGCAAAGCGGTTGACGGCCCCGTGTAGGGCGCACGCAAAGCGTGCGGTAAGACCGATTGGACAAAAGCGCAGCTTTTGCCCGAAGGGCTCAGCGCCGATGGGGCGGCGCTGAGTCAATGTGGCGCCGAAGCGTCAAGGCATAAACAACGACCTTCCTGACTAAACAAGACTCATGATTTTCCCCGCCACCAATGTTTGTACTTCACATATCCCGCGCCATCGGCGCGCTAAAATTCAAATCGTAAATCGTAAATCGTACGTCGTAAATGGCAAACGCATTTCTTAATGCGTTTGCCCTGGGGCGTTCATGAATGAGTTTCAACCCGCGGGATGGCGGCATCAGCCTGAGTCATCTGACCGAGTACCCGGCGGTACTCCATGGGGAAGACCTTGACAAAATTGGGCAAGGCATTCTCAAAGTTAGCGAGGATTTCACGGGCTCGGTTGGATCCGGTGTAGCGGGCGTGTTCCTCAATAAGCGAGCGGAGGCGCTTGATGTCCTCCGGGTCGGAAACAGGATCCAAGTCGATCATATCGAGGTTACAGTAGCGGTCGAAGAGGTGCTGTTCATCCCAGACGTAAGCATATCCCCCACTCATGCCCGCCCCGAAGTTGTGTCCCGTGGAACCGAGGACCACGACGCACCCTCCGGTCATGTACTCACAGCAGTGATCCCCCGTCCCCTCCACAACGGCGCTTGCTCCGGAGTTACGCACGGCAAACCGCTCCCCAACCCGTCCGCGGATAAATACTTTGCCTCCGGTGGCCCCATAGAGCAGAACATTCCCCGCAATCGTGTTGTCTCCCGGAACGTATGGACTTTCCGGAAAAGGAGTTATGATGATTTTTCCACCGGAGAGACCCTTGCCGACGTAATCGTTCGCCTGGCCGGTAAGATGCAGGGTGATACCGTGCGCCAGAAATGCGCCGAAACTTTGCCCGGCGGTGCCGACGAGGCTGATTTGAATCGTATCTTCCGGCAATCCGGAATGTCCATATTTCTTCGCGACATAATAAGAAAGTCGCGTACCTGCAGCACGTTGTGTGTTTCGGATCACACCCGATATCTCCACGGGAGTCCCCTCCTGCAAAGCCGGGGTAACTTTCTGCATGAACGCATCGTCAAAGGTCTCGCAGGTATTCGTGCGATGCTTGGCGCCGGAAATGGGGAGAGCCTCTGTGCGCAGAATTCGGGAAAAATCCAGGTGCTGTACCTTCCAAAAATCAATGGCTCGGTTCACGCGCAAGAGGTCGGCGCGCCCGACGGCTTCATCAATGGAGCGCAGACCGAGAGCGGCGAGATATTCGCGCGTTTCACGTGCAACAAAGCGCATGAAGGAGATAATATGTTCAGGCTTGCCACGGAAGCGCTTACGCAGCTCCGGATCCTGTGTTGCGATCCCGACGGGACACGTATTTTTGTTGCAAACTCGTGCCATGATGCACCCCAATGCAATGAGCATCGAGGTGGCAAAGCCGTACTCCTCCGCCCCAAGCAAGGTGGCGATCATAACGTCGCGACCGGTCTTGATCAATCCGTCTGCCTGAAGTCGCACTTTGTCACGCAATCCATTGAGAACTAAAGTTTGATGAGCTTCAGCCACTCCGAGCTCCCAAGGCATACCGGCGTATTTGACGGAGGTAAGCGGGGAGGCGCCGGTTCCACCGTCGTGTCCGGAAATGAGCACCATATCAGCTCCACCCTTGGCGACCCCCGCAGCCACGGTGCCGACCCCCAACTCGGAAACAAGTTTCACACTCACTCGAGCTTCCGGATTGGCATTGCGAAGGTCGAAGATAAGCTCCGCGAGATCCTCAATGGAGTAGATATCGTGGTGAGGCGGGGGGGAGATAAGGGTGACGCCGGGTGTGGAGTGACGTACCCGCGCGATTTCCTCGTTCACCTTGCCTCCGGGGAGTTGCCCCCCTTCCCCGGGTTTGGCACCTTGAGCCACCTTGATCTGCAACTCTCGAGCATTGGCGAGGTATTCGGCCGTCACGCCGAACCGCCCACTGGCAACCTGCTTGACGGCGGAACAGCGGTTTTCACCATCCGGTTGGGGAGCGTATCGCGCCGGGTCCTCACCACCCTCCCCGCAGTTGCTCATAGCCCCGATTCGGTTCATAGCAACGGCTATCATCTCATGCGCTTCCTTGGAAATGGCGCCGAAACTCATCGCCCCCGACACAAAACGCCGCATAATGCTCTCCTCACTTTCCACCTCATCAATCGAAACTGCCTTGCATGGCGCAAAATCCAGCAAGCCTCGCAGGGTACACAAGGTTTCCGCGTTCTCATTCACCATCTCCGAAAAAACCTTGAACTGCGCATAATCGTCATTGCGCAGGGATTTTTGGAACTGGGCGATCACCTTGGAGGTCCAGATGTGCTTCTCCCCACCCTTCTTCCACTTGTAAAGTCCGGCCTGCTCCAGCTCCTCCCGTGGCTCAAAGTACAGTCCCCTCGCGCGGTGCAGACGCGCCACAGCCTCACGAGCTATCTCCGACAGACCGATCCCGTCCACGCGGGAAGCCGTGCCGGGGAAGAAACGACGGACGACATCCTCCCCCAAGCCGATGGCTTCAAAGATCTGCGCCCCGCGGTAGGAACGCAGAGTGGAGATCCCCATTTTACTCATGGTCTTGAGCAGACCGAAATCAACCGCTTCCAAATAATTTTCAACCGCCTTGGTGGGCGAGACCGACGGACTCAGCTTGCCTTCTTGCGCCAGTTGAACCACCGTGCTGATCGCAAGCCAAGGGCACACCGCCGTCGCCCCATACCCCAACAGCAACGCAAAGTGCATCACCTGCCGTGCTTCACCGGTTTCCGCGATCACTCCCGTTCCCGTGCGAACCCCCATCTCGCGCAGCTTGGCATTCACAGCCGCCACAGCGAGCAAACCCGGTATGGGAGCCTCGTTGCCGGAGAGCTCGCGGTCGGAGAGGATGATGATACGGTAGCCGCGCCGGATCGCCTCCTCGGTTCGTCTCTCCAACTCATCGAGAGCTTCCTGTAACCCGGAGGGAGAAAGAGAAGAGAATCCCGTGGAGAGAGTGATGCAGCGAAAATCCTCTTCCTTGTTGCTCTTAAGGGCCTCCAGATCGCTGAGAGTGAGAATGGGTCGCGCCAATTTGATGATACGCGCCATCTGGGGCGTCTCGTCAAGGATATTTGCCGGGTTCCCGATAAAGGTGGTGAGCGACATCACGAGTTGCTCGCGGATGGGGTCTATGGGCGGGTTGGTCACCTGAGCAAACTGCTGCTTGAAGTAGTCGAAGAGCAGCTGCGGACGCTCCGACAACACCGCAAGCGCCGCGTCATTCCCCATGGCGTAAACGGCGTCGTGAGCCGTGTCAGCCATGGGCTGCATAAAGCGCTCCACCTCATCCGCCGTGTAACCAAAGAGGGTCTGCGCCGCCTGGATTCGGTCAGGATTCACGTGCGGTGCGTCCACACTGTCAAAGATGCCGTGGATGCGGATACGATTTTCCTGACACCAACGACGGTACGGACGCCGACGAGCTACCCTGGTCTTAATCTCTGCGTTGTAGGAAATACGCTTGGTCGCAAAGTCGATCCAGACGATTTCCCCGGGCTTGAGGCTGCCTCTCTTCACAACCCGCGCCGGGTCCGTGTCCAACACGCCCGCCTCGCTCGCCAAAATGAACAATCCATCGGCGTCCAATTCATAGCGTGCAGGACGCAACCCATTGCGGTCCAGAATAGCGCCGGCTCCCAAACCATTGCTGAAACACACGGCGGCCGGTCCGTCCCAGGGAGCCATGAAGCCGGAGTGATAATCGTAGAACCCACGGAGATCCTCGCCGATGAAATAGCGCGCACCGAAGGCTTGCGGAATGAGCATCATCATGCTGTGCGGCAGACTGCGTCCCGCCGTCACAAGAAGTTCCAGCGCGTTGTCCAGACTCGCAGAGTCACTCTGCCCGGCCGGTATCACAGGCAGCACTTTTTTGATCTCATCGCCGAAGAGAGGACTTTCCAGACTCTCCTCACAGGCGCTCATCTGATTGAGGTTGCCACGCAAGGTGTTTACCTCTCCGTTGTGGGCGAGGTAGCGGAAGGGATGCGCAAGGGGCCAGCTGGGGAAGGTGTTGGTGGAGTAGCGCTGGTGGACAATGGCCAGGCAGCTCTTGAAGAGGGGATGGGCAAGATCTTTGTAGAAGAGAGGTAACTGCGGAGCCATGAGCAGACCCTTGTACACGATGGTGCGCGCCGAAAGCGAGGGGATGTAGAATCGGTCGCCCAGTTCCGGCAGAGCCGCCGCTACGCGCTTTTCCATCACTCGCCGCAGCACGTAGAGTTCGCGCTCCGCAGCATCGCCTTCGCTCGATACGGCAAAAAAGCACTGCGCTATGTGAGGAGCGCACTCACGTGCCGTAGCGCCTATGGCTCCTTCATCGACAGGCACATCTCGCCACCCCGACAGCGGCACGTTCTGCTCAGCCGCAGCGGCCTCCACCTCAGCACGACACAGCTCGCGCAGTTTCCCTTCCTTCGGCAAAAAGAACATCCCCACGGCATACTTCCCCGCCTCCGGCAAGTTGAACGCTACGACTTCCCGGAAAAATTCATCCGGTATTTGCAGAAGCATACCCGCCCCATCTCCGGTCTCAGGGTCGCTCCCGGTCGCTCCTCGATGCAGCAGACGTTCCAAAATAGCAATGCCCTTTTGGACAATTTCGTGCGAGGCTCTCCCATTCGTATCTGCCACCATTCCCACTCCGCAGGCATCATGTTCCAACAGGGGGCTGTAAAGCCCCTGCGCTTGCGGTAAATACGCGCTTGTTCTCACGGTTCGTTGCTCATGTCTTCGTGTTTGTGGCGCCACAGCTTCGCCTGCCTGCATTCTAGCACCACCCTCCCCATCAATCAAGCACGATGACTGCAATTCTCAAAGTTTTCACAATCTCCGCCGCTTGCCCTCTGTCTTCGTGTCCTCCTCCTCAGAAATTCCGCTCCGCAGAAATACGCGTAGCGCGCTAGCATTCAAATCGTAAATCGTGTTGACTTGGCAAATGTTCTGCAATAGAGTAAAGCAGACAAGGACGAGTCCGATCTCAGAAAAGTCAGGGATGCCCATGGATCAGATCATCATACATGTGGATATGGACGCTTTCTTCGCCTCGGTGGAGATGCGCGACAACCCGTCCCTGCGCGGGAAACCGCTTATCATTGGCTCTCTGCCGGGCGAGCGCGGCGTGGTCGCCACCTGTAGCTATGAGGCACGTAAATACGGCGTGTATTCTTCCATGAATATCAAGGAAGCCTATCGTCTCTGCCCCCATGGCATCTATATGCACCCGGACATTGAAAAATACAAGACCGTATCTGCTCAGCTCCACGAAATCTGGAACACCTATTGCACCGCCGCCGAGACCATAGCCCTTGATGAAGCCTATCTCGACGTGACGGAGAAGGCTCGCGACCCGGAAGGAGCACGGCGCATAGCTCATCTCATCAAGCAGCGCACGCGAGACGAGGTAGGACTCACCTGCTCCGTGGGTGTAGCCTATTCAAAAACGGCTGCCAAGACGGCCAGTGAAGAAAAGAAGCCGGACGGCTATTTCGAGATTCTGACACCGCAGGATTTTGTCAACCTGATCATCAACCGAGATGTTCGCGTTCTCTATACCGTCGGTGAAAAAACGGCTCAAAAACTGTACGCCGCCGGCATACGCACGGTGCGAGATCTGCGCAACAACAACGAAACGAGCGTGCGCCTCCTGGGCAAACAAGGACGATGGCTCGCCATGCTCGCCGACGGAATTGACAATCGCAAGGTAACTCCCTTCCGACCGGAAGACGTGAAGTCTATCAGCCGAGAGGTCACTTTTCAAGAGGATGTGAGCGATTTTGAGTTGCTCAAAGACGTTATGATCCTGCTGGCGATAGGCGTCGAGCGGCGTGCCAAGCGACACGGTCTGCGCGGAAACGGGGTGACACTCAAGGTCACTTACTCAGATATGCGAAGTATCACGCGCTCCCACATGGCTCCGGGCTGCGATTCCGCCGCCGCCATCTACCGAGAGTCTGTCCGGTTGCTCGATAAGGTAGAAAAACGCCCCGTACGCCTTATCGGCGTGGGCATCTATCATTTCTCCGACCAATCCGACACGCAGCTGACGCTCGAAAATCTCTTCTCCCGGAACGAAACGGAGCCGGATGGAGAGTTGCTCCACCTGCTCTCCTCACTGCAAAATCACTACCATCTCGACTTCGCCGGACACCTCGACCAAATCTTTCAGATGAACCTCTTGTACAAAACGGTCGAGTATATGCGAAAGCACTTCTGACCCGGACACCCCGTCGGGGCAAACGCATTGGAAATGCGTTTGCCTATTTACGATTTACAAAGCCCACGAGGGCTCGGAGTGGGATTGGACAAAAGCGCAGCTTTTGCCCGAAGGGCTCAGCGCCGATGGGGCGGCGCTGAGTCAATGTGGTGCCGAAGCGTCAATTTACGACTTACGATATGGGGATTCAGCGAATAAAATGCGTGAACTTGCGCTCCACAGGCTGAGGTGGAGGCACGAGAGCATAGGCTTCCATGGCGCGTGCCAAATTGCGTCCCAACTGGCGCATCACTGAAACTCCTTCCTCGTCCTTCATCACATCCTCCGCGGAAAAACCGTGCACCTCATTCCAGTAGAAAGAGGAAACGACGGGCATCTGGTTAATGGTCATGTGCTTTTGGATAGCATCGATGGTAGCGAGTGAACCTGCCCTGCGGGAGGATGCCACGGCTGCCCCCGGTTTCCCCTCAAACGCAAAGCTACCGGCATAGAACGCGCGATCCAGAGCGCTGAGCAAGCGACCGGACGGGTGCCCATAATAGACCGGTGAACCGAACACAAATCCCTGCGCCCCCTTTGCCTTCTCGATGAGCTCATTCACCGGATCATCCTTCCAGATGCACACTCCGGGATGCTTGCGACAATTTCCGCACGCGATGCAATCCGACACCGGCGCTGACCCAAGCTGAAGAATTTCCGTCTGAACACCGGCTGCCTGCAACTCCTGCGCCACAAGTGAGAGAGCCGTATATGTGCACCCCTCCGCATGGGGACTGCCATTCACAAGAAGAGCCTTGAGACGCGGTTGCCGGGCTGTTCCCGACACCGACTCCTCCCCCATCACTCCTGCAGCAGCTATCGCTCCGCCTACTAGTCCCATTTTTGCCATAAAAGCGCGCCGATCTGTTTTCATGTCGATGTCCCTCTTTATAGCCTATCCTCTTCCCTTTGGCAAGAAAATATGAAATCCTCACAGGGCAATGTTGATTGCAAAATCAACTGCAAGGGCACAGTCTCAACATGGCGCGCCCATCCACAGGGTGTCAAATTGCTTCACGGCAGCCTGCACAAGTGCGGTGGAATTGACATCGTATGGGGGTAGTGTTCGGTCGGAATTTCTACAAAACATAAAATTAAAATCACGCAAAATGTAAAATAAAAATTCGACAAAATGTAAAATAAATCTTGCAACTTTTTGTACATGAGGTATAAATGGATTCGAAACATGGAGACGATATCAGAGTACATGCCACGTGTGGCGGATGAGATCCTGCAGAACTGTCTGCGGGCTAAGGGAGCGGTGCTTATTGAGGGCGCGAAGTGGTGCGGAAAAACAAGCACGGCGCGACATAAAGCCAGGAGCGAAGTGAGCATAGACGACCCGCGATTGCATACGCAGTACATGAACATAGCGATGATGGAACCGACACTCTTGCTTGAGGGAGAAACTCCGAGGTTGATTGACGAGTGGCAGTTGGCTCCTGGGCTGTGGGATACGGTGCGAAACGAGGTGGATCGGCGTGGGAAGATGAATCAATTTATTCTCACGGGCTCTGCTTTGCCTGCAGATATGGACAAGGTACACCATAGTGGGATCGGACGGATCGCGCGGGTGCGGATGCGTCCGATGACACTCCGTGAATCCGGAGAAAGCAACGGAAAAGTGTCCTTGATGCAGCTTTTCGATGGAAAGATGGAACCATGTGTAGCGACATCTCTGAACCTTTCACAGATTGCGTATCTTATAGCGCGAGGCGGGTGGCCTCTCGCCGTACACCTGCCGGAACGGGAGGCATTGCAACAAGCCATTGATTATTATGATTCTTTGGTCAATGTGGATCTGATACGCTTGGGCGGAAGACGGCGCAGTCCTGCGCGCGTGCGATCCATTTTGCGTTCGTATGCGCGTTACGTAGGTGCTCCCGGCAAGGTTGACAACATCGTGAAAGATGTTGAGGGGAATGGCTCGTTCTCGATCAGCAGACCCACGGTCGTTTCCTATCTTGAAGAATTGCAGAATCTTTTTGTTCTGGAACCGGCGAAAAGTTGGAATCCGAATTTGCGCTCTAAAATAGCGATCCGTTCAGCCGATACGTTCTATTTTTCCGATCCATCCATTGCGGTTGCCTCTCTGAGTCTGGGTCCTCAGGATTTGTTGAGAGACCTCGAGACCATGGGACTTCTTTTCGAGAACATGGCAATTCGAGACTTGCGTGTTTTCACAGAGGCTCTCGGCGGCGATGTTTTCCATTATCGTGACAGCGGTTGTAATGAGGTCGATGCCGTCCTTCACCTCCGCGATGGACGATATGCCCTCGTGGAAATCAAACTCGGCGGCGAAGCCGCCATTGAACAGGCTGCATGTTCATTCGTTAAGGTGCTCCGCAAACTTAATACGGAAAAAATGGGCTCTCCCGCATTCTGTATGGTACTCACAGCCGTGGGGGATTATGCCTACCGCAGACCCACTGACGGCGTTTTTGTGGTGCCCATCGGCGCGCTGGGACCGTGACCCAAGGCAAACGCATTGAAAATTGTGGATCGCAAAATCAACTGCAAGGGCACCCCACACAAAAGGAGGTCGGTTGGCATCATGGCATTGGAGAAGACTCATGAGCGCCGGCGGCGCGGAGAAGGCGCACCACACTCGGTTTGGGATTGACCGATAAAGCGTAATCCAGAGCATTCTTGCCACTAACCGCCTTGTTGGGGTCTGCCCCGGCGGCAAGAAGCCGTCGGATGGCCGGCAAGCTGTCGTTGGAGATAGCAGCCATGAGAGGGGTGATGGGCCCCTCTCCGTCATCATAAGATTGACCGACGGCATTCGGATCCGCCCCGGCGGCGAGGAGAATTTCGGTCGCATCGGGACGGCGAGCATCGATGGAGCCCACTAAGGCGTTGTGGACATGGGGAGCCGTGCGCACATCCGGATAATAGGTGAGCAAGAGACGCAGGAGTTCGGGGTGGAAATGTTGAGCGCTCGCAGCTGCCTGAAGCGGGGAAGGCTCCGTGTCAGCCGGACGCGGCACCGCTCCCGCCTCAATCAACAGACGCGCGATGCCCAAATGACCGTATGAGGACGCCATCTCAAGTGCGTTAAATCGGTCTTTGAGATGGGCATTGACATCCGCCCCGGCATCCAGCAGCAGACGAACGATGAAACGATTGCCATTTCTCGTTGCTTCTATCAGAGGAAACTGCTGATAGATCTCCTGGTTCGGATCCGCCCCCGCTTCCAGCAGGAGTTGTACCATGTCGCAGTCATTCCTTTCAATCGCCTGCAGAAGGAGGGAGGTGCGATGTCGGTAATTGTCTTCGAATTGCTCATTTGGATCCGCTCCCTGAGCAAGGGCTTTCTGTGCAGCTTCCCCGTCGCCGACTTGGACTGCATCCAACAGGGCGTGAGTCTGAGCCAATTTTTGAGCGGTAGAAGTTTTTCGGGGACGAGACACGTTCTCGGTTGTCTGTGCAGAGTCGGGTCGAAGAGCTTGTTCTTCTTTCTCGTCAAGCACGTGAAACAGCCGCCTCATACAACAACCTCCCGATTGGGCAACCTGCTCGCGGATCGTTGCCTTCTTCGTAGCTTGATCCGCCTCCGCTCCGCGCGCAAGGAGAAGCTCCGCCATGCTGACGTCATTTTGTTCGACCGCGAGAAGCAAGGGAGAATACATCTTCCTTCCGAAGCGTTTGCAAGCATTGACATCCGCTCCGGCATCGAGCAAGATCTCCGCCATGTCGGTATTGCGGTTGCACACGGCTTCCAGCAAAGCTGGCGTAAGAATCTTGTTTTTCGCTCCCAAGGGAGAGATCAGGGAGCAGAGATCGAGGGTTGTAGCATATCGCTCGTTTTCGGCCGCCTCGATAAAAGCTCGTTGCAGAGCCTTGCCCGCCCCTTTGGTGTTCGCTCCGGCGGTCAGCAACTGCAAGACAATCTCCTTCTTGTCCCGCAAAATAGCCCCGACCAATGGCGAAATTCCCCTGGGATTGGTGCGATTGATCTCCGCCCCGGCATCGAGCAACAGCTGCACAATTCGGGTATCCGTGCGCATGGCAGCCGCGACGAGCGGCGGCGAGTCCCCGGCGTTCACATCCGCCCCGGCATCCAACAGCACTTTCACAATTTCAATATCTATCGTTTCTTCAAGATTCTGCACACCGCATGCGTACCCCAGAGCGGTTGCTCCCAGTTTGTTGACGGTGTTGACCTCTGCTCCGGCATCCAGCAGCAGTTTCACGACCTCGGGAACACCACTTGTAGC
>CANQYL010000064.1 GCA_947628035.1 uncultured Akkermansia sp.
CCCCGTTACTATGCGCATGACGTCGTCATATTGACCACGTTATGGGATGCTAATGATCGTAAATCGTAAATCGTAAACAGGCGCCTTTAGGCGCCCGGCGCCGTTGTATTTAGGGCATGATGATGATCATGCAGGCGAGAACAGCGAGGGCAATGAGAACCCAGAGGATGACAATGCCTTTGCTCTCAGCGGGAGAACCGGTTCCCTGGAGGTGTGAGTAACGTCCGCGCAGACGCCCCTTCTTCATGAACCCATCATAGTTTTTCTGCAGGAGGGTGGCTTCTACTTGGCGCATCATGTCGAGCAGCACGCCCACTAAAATGAGCAGGGAAGTGCCGCCGAAAAATTGTGTGACGATGTGGGGCAGGGAGCCAAAGACGGAAAGAAGACTGGGCAGGAAGTAGATCAATGTGAGGAAGAGTGACCCCGCAAATGTGAGCCGGGTCATCGTTTGATCCAGGAAAGTGGCCGTGGGAGGTCCGGGACGCACGCCCGGGATGTAACCGCCGGAGCGTTTGAGATCTTCCGAAATCTGCTGGGGCTGGAACATGGTCGCAACCCAGAAGAAAGAGAAGAAGAAGATCATGAATGAGGAAATAAGGTAGTACCAAATATCCGTCGGCGAAAGCACGGCGGAGACGATGCTGCCTACAAAGGTGTCTCCGGGAAAGAGTTGCTGAGCCAACATACCGGGGAGAGCGAGGATGGCCGTGGCAAAGATGACGGGCATCACGCCGGAGTAGTTCAGCTTGAGCGGAAGATAGGTTGTCCCCCCCTGAGTCATTTTACCGTGCCCAACGACACGTTTGGCGGCCTGCACAGGGATGCGGCGCTGAGCTTGGCTGACGGTGACGACGAGCGCCACGACGATGATCATGAAGAGGATGAGTGCGACGAGGGCGAGGGATCCCAAAGGATTGATTTCCGTGCCGTCGCGCATGACGAAGGTTTTCCAGGCGAGGGAGAAGGCGCCCGGCAGAGCCGAGATGATGTTCACCGAGATGATGAGCGAGATCCCGTTCCCGACTCCGCGCTCGGTGATCTGGTCACCGATCCACATGAGGAACATGGTGCCGGTGACGATGATAAAGATGGTGGTGATGGTGAAGATCCAGCCGGGGTGCATCACGAGATTGCTGATGTCAAGCCCGATGGAAGAAGGATTCTCCAAGGTACGCGTGAGCAGGAACCCCTGGACGATGGCGATGATGATGGCGAGTATGCGCGTGTACCGGGTCATCTTCTGCCGCCCTCCCTCTTCGCGCAGCATCTTCTGCCAGGAAGGTAGAACGGCGCCCATCAGCTGGGTCATGATGGAGGCCGAAATGTACGGCATGATTCCCAACGCAAAAATACCGCACTGCTGCAAGCCGCCACCCGAGAATATCGTGAGGATGGCGCCCAAGGCACCGAAAAGACCCCCTCCTTCTGACGCCTGTTCCTGCAGGTAAGTGGTGAGGGCGTGCACATCCACCCCGGGAAGGGGAAGGTGCACCCCCAGACGCACCACGACGATCATAGCTAGGGTAAAGAGGATGCGGCTCCGGAGCTCCGGAACCTTCATGGTGTTGGCAAAGGCGGCTATCATAAGCTAGGTGACAGAGGAAAGGGGAAACACTCACTCAGCGGGCGAGGGAAAAGCGAAAACTCCGCTGCCGCCGCGTAAGATGCGGTGCCGCAGGAAAAAGAAAAATCTCCCTCCTGCGGCAACCATAAAATCAGCTCTCGGAACTCTTGCTGAGCACCGTGAGGGTGCCACCGGCAGCAGAAACTTTCTGCTCAGCTGCAGCGCTGGCAAGATCCACGGAGATGTTCAGAGCTTTGCTCAGCTCGCCGTGGGCAAGCAGTTTCACCGCATCGCAGGAGCCCTTCACCAGACCTGTGGCACGCAGCTCTTTCTCAGTGACGGCGTCACCGGCATTAAAGAAGGCCTCCAGTTGGCTGAGGTTGATGATGGCAATGTTCGCTTTGAACCGGGCATTATTGAAACCCTTCTTAGGAAGTCGTCGATGCAGAGGCATCTGACCGCCTTCAAAGCCGGGACGTATGGAACCGCCGGAGCGAGCCTTTTGTCCCTTATTACCCTTCCCGCAGGTTTTGCCGAGACCGGAACTTTCGCCGTTGCCGAGGCGTTTCTTGCGGTGCTTGGAACCGGGGGTTGGTTTGAGATTATTCAGAGTCAACATAGTCGTTGGTGTGTTCTAAAGGTTCAGAGAGATCAGACGGATTCTTTCTCCTTCTTTTTCTTTCCACGGGCGGAGAGCACCTGGTCAGCCGTGCGCATGGAGAGCATGGCTTGCATGGTGGCCTTCACCACGTTGGCTGCGTTCGAGGAGCCGAGGGATTTGGCGATAACGTTGCTCACACCGGCTGCTTCCAGAACGGCACGCACCTTCTCGCCGGCCACCAAACCGGTACCGGGAGCCGCAGGCTTGAGCACGATCTTCGCACCGCCGAACTCGCTGTAGATCTCGTGGGGTAAGGTCTCGTTCACCACCACCACTTTCTTCATGGCTCGCTTCGCGGCGTCCGTCCCCTTGCGGATGGCGTCGGATACCTCATTGGCCTTGCCGAAGCCGTGACCGACCTTGCCATTTTGGTCGCCTACCACGACGAGGGCAGAAAAGGAGAAGCGACGACCGCCCTTCACGACCTTGGCGCAACGATTGACATAAACGACTTTTTCAACGAGTTGGTTGCCGTCGTCTGTCGCAGAGTCCGAGCCGGATCGGGCTGTTCCATCGCGGCGCGGGGAACGTTGCCCATTGCGCGGAGCAGTAGAGCCCTCCCGGCGCGGAGCTCGGGAGTTCTTCTGCCGAGGAGCTTCCTCCTGAGTGGCTGTGGCTTCCACATCGGGGGTCGAGGTGGATGCGGTTGCATCAGACTGCTCCGGTTGTTCAGCGGGTGCCGGAGCAAGCGTTTCCTGAGCCTCTTTTTCCTGTATATCTTCTGTAGTCATCTATTCAGGTGCGGTTAGAATTTGAGTCCGCCCCGGCGAGCTGCGTCGGCCAGGGATTTTACTTTGCCGTGGTAGAGGAAGCCACCCCGGTCGAAGATGACCTCCGTCACTCCGATCGCCGTTGCTTTCTTAGCGATGTCCTCACCCACCTTGTCGGAGGTTTCGAGGTTGGCGTTCTTGCAACCCAACTTCTTGGAACATGAAGCACACAGCGTAATTCCTTTCGTGTCGTCAATCAGTTGCGCATAGACATGCTGATTGGAAAAGAATACGGCCAAACGCGGACGTTCCGGAGTTCCCGATATCTTTTTGCGGATGCGGGTGCGAATGCGGCTGCGGACAAGTTTACGATTAATGGTACTCATGATGAGAAAAGTGTTAGAGTTTATTTACCGACGCTCTTGCCTTCCTTGCGGCGGATATGCTCGCCAACGTAGTGGACACCCTTGCCCTTGTACGGTTCCGGCGGGTAGTAGCCACGCACTTCAGCGGCAAATTGCCCGACCAATTGCTTATCGATGCCCTCCACCCGTATCTTCGTGTTTTCAGTGACGGATACCGTGATCCCGGCGGGGATGGGGTGAAGGATGGGGTGGGACTTGCCCAGCGAAAGATCCAGCGTTTTCCCCTTGACTGCGGCCTTAAAGCCCACGCCTACAATTTCCAGCTCCTTGGCGAAGCCTTTGGAAACTCCCTCGACCATATTCGAGAGAAGGGAACGGTTGGTGCCGTGCAGGGCTCGCATACGGCGCGAATCATCCGCACGCTTGACGCTGAGTTCATTGCCTTCCACAACGATAGAGATGCCTTCCGGCAGAGTCCAGGAGAGTTCCCCCTTGGAACCCTTGACGGTGACATGGTCGTCCTTGGTGGAGACGGTCACACCGGAGGGGATGTTGATAACTTTCTTACCTACTCGAGACATAATCAAACAAGGGGTTAGAGGTTACCAGACCAGAGCGACAAGTTCTCCTCCTATGCTCAGCTTGTGGGCTTTCGCGCCGGTCATCAGACCCTGAGATGTGGAGACGATGGAGATGCCCAAGCCGTTCATAACGGTGGGGATAGCGTCAGAGGTGACGTAGTGGCGGCGCCCCGGACGGGAGCAGCGTTTGACACCGGTGACGATGGGTTTGCCGTTCTGTGCGTATTTGCACTTCACGGTGATGCACTTGTCCTTGCCTTCGTTGGTCACTTCGTAGGACCAAATGTATCCCTCCTCCTGAAGAATACGGGCGATTTCCGCCTTCATCTTGGAGTGAGGAGCCGAAAAGGACTCGTTGTGCGCACAACTCGCGTTCTTCACGCGAGTCAGGAAATCTGCTATGGGATCGGTTAGTACAGCCATGGTCGTTGATGGGTTAGGCGTTTTCCTCTGCTTTCTTGATGTGTTTGCGGAAGGGGATGCCCAGCTCGCCGAGCAGGTCGCGTCCTTCCTCATCCGTGGGAGCGGATGTCACAAAAATAATATCAAAGCCGATGTTGCGTTTGATCTGGTCCAGCTCAATCTCCGGAAAGATGGACTGGTCGGAGATGCCGATGGCGTAGTTGCCGCGTCCGTCAAAAGATTTTGTGGACAGACCGCGGAAGTCGCGGATGTTCGGAGCGGTCACGTTGATAAAGCGATCCAGAAATTCCCACATGCGCGCGGCTCGTAGGGTGACTCGAGCTCCCAGAACCTCTCCTTCACGGAGCTTGAAATTAGCTACACTCTTGCGAGCGTAGGTGACGGACGGCTTTTGACCGGTGATTTTTGCAATTTCTGCCACAGCATCCTCAACCGCCTGTTTGCGGTCGGCGTGTTTGCCCATGCACGTGGTTACCACGATCTTCTCGAGACGGGGAACTTGGTGTACATTGGCATACTTGTGCTTGGCGCGGAGAGCAGGAACGACCTTCTCCTTGTAGTATGTCAGTAGTGTTGGTGTACTCATAATTTAGCGGGTCAGCTAGTTGTTTTGGCTTAAGCGCGGAGTCTGCATCTTTCGATGTTAACTCACTTTTTTCACATTCGAGATGTGGATGGCGCCGTCGATCTCCTTAATGCCGCCTTCCGGTTCATCCTCGCTGGGCTTGGTCGCTCTCTTGAGCTTCCTCACTCCCTCGACGATAACCGTCTGCTTCACGGCATTAACGGATAAAACGACACCTCGCTTGCCCTTGTTCTTGCCGGCAATGATTTGAACTTCATCGCCTTTCTTAACGTGGGTCTTCATCGTTTTTGTGTGTGGTATGACTTACTTTCCCTGCGCTACACCCGCAGCGCAGGGCGCTCAATTTACTCTTTTCCCTATCCAACGTCAAGCTTAATCTCGCGAAGTTTCAATTTTTTTCGGATTTTGAACCCACAACAGCCCATGATTTCTCTCCCCCCCTCTCGCTCTCGCTTCGCCTCCCGCGCGCAGCGCGCTAAAATTTACATCGTCCAACGTCTATGAAGGATGTTTGTCATTTTTGCAAAAAAGCGATAGACTCGCTTCGTAAAAAGTGTACAATAGGGGAGAGCGGATCTCCTCCGGACTCAAGGGACTCGGAGTGTCCTGCTCGATTATTTTAACGAAATTCGCTCGCAATGAGTTGGATAATAAATAGTGCGCATGCATTGAAGGCCGCTGTGGTTACCACGATGGCTGCGTTGGTGTCGTGTACTTCTGTGGGGTACGCCGCACCGGATTACAATATGATCGGGAAGAGATTTGCAGAGGTCTTGCAGAATTCTCACTTCTCCCGGGTGAAATTCTCTGCGGGGATGTACGAGAAGTTTTTGGAGTGTTACCTGCAGATGATTGATCCGCAGCACTTGTACTTCACCCAGGAGGATGTGGATGGGCTCCGGAAGAAGTACGGGGATTCATTCGGAGATTACCTGTTGGCAGGCGAGACGGCCCAATTAGCCCAGGATTTGTACGGTATGTACTCCGAGCGGGCTCTACGCCACATCGCTCAGGCGGAGGAGATGCTGAAAAATTACGAAAAGAACCCGCCGACTTTCGACTCCGACCGCACAGTTCCTCGTACCCGCCGTAAGCTCCCTCGTGCCAAGAATGATGCTGAACTGGACCAGGTGTGGCGCGACCAAGTGGAGGATATGTTGCTCACGGAGATATGCCGTCGCGAAAATGTAGCTCGCCTCGCGGCTGAAAAGGGTAAGCCTGATCCCAATGCCAAAGAGGTGTCCCCGGCAGCGAAAATCCTCGCTCGCCTCAAGCGCGTCCGCATGGAAGTCCAGGAGGCCGATCTTGAGGATATGGTTTCTCAGCTGCTCAACGCTGTGGCGCACGTCTACGACCCTCACAGCGATTACATGGGGGCGCGTGAAGAAAAGGCCTTCAAGGACATGATCAAGGCCTCACTCGTGGGCATAGGAGCCCAGCTTAAGGAGGATGACGATGGCTCCACCCGCATCGATGGTATCGTGAAAGGGGGCCCGGCAGATAAAAATGGACAACTCAAGCTCGGCGACCACATCGTGGCTGTCGATAGTCAGGGCGATGGCAATTGGACAGACATCCTCTACATGAGCATTGACAAGGTGGTGAATCTCATCCGTGGCAAAAAGGACGTACCTGTCAAGCTGCGCGTGCAGAGTGCCGAGAGTGGTGACGAGCGCATTATTACCATCGTGCGCGATGAGGTGCCGATGACGGAATCGATCGCCAGCGCCCGAATCATTGATGTGCACGAGCTTGGACCTCAGGGAGAGGTGCGCACTTATCGTTTGGGCGTGCTCACGTTGCCTTCCTTCTATGTGGACATGGATAACGGAGTGGTCCAGTGCGCCACCGACGTCCGTCAGTTGCTCACTCGTATGAACCGCGAGAAGGTGCAGGGACTCGTTGTCGATCTTCGCACGAACGGAGGAGGCTCACTCAACGAGGTGCGTAAAATGGTGGGCTTTTTCACCGGAGCCGGTCCGGTGGTGCAGGTGAAGGAAGCGCGTGGACAGGTGGATCGGTTGACGGTCAGCGGCGGTGCTCTCTTTCGGGGAGAGATGGTCGTTCTGACGAGCAAGGGGAGTGCCTCTGCTTCAGAGATATTTGCCGGAGCCATGAAGGACTACGGGCGGGCGGTCATCGTCGGGGATGAGACGACCTTCGGCAAGGGGACGGTGCAGGTTCCTCATAGCCTTGGTGATTTTCTCCCGCTTTCGTCCTCCAGAGAGGGGGCGGGTCTTATCAAGGTGACGATTCAAAAATTCTACCGTATCAACGGCGCCTCCACCCAGCTTAAGGGCGTGAGCAGTGATATCGAACTACCCACCATCACCTCCGGACTCCAAATTGGTGAGGGGGAGATGGATTACGCGATGCCCTACGATGCGATTGCCCCTGCCGGTCGTTACGTGCAGAGTCAGCGTATTGCTAAAATGCTGCCCCGCCTCCGCGAGCTCAGTGCCGCTCGTGTCAAGGCTGACCGGGATCTCCAGAACAATGTTTGGTATGCCAACTACCGCCGTCGTATTCTCGACGAGAATTCTCTCTCCCTAAACAAGGAGAAGCGTAAGGCTCAAATCGAAGAACTGCGCTCATTCAAGAAGAATTGCGATGCCGATCGCAAGGTGCGCTACGAGAAGATGAGCCACGAGGACGCGGAACACCTCACGGTCTATCGTCTGAACCTCTCCGATGTCTCGGCGCAGGACCTCCCCCTCGCCAGCAAAGAAGATAAGGAGAAATTCATGCGCGAGGCGAAAGACCCGGAAGATGAACTGGAGGATACCATCGATTATCCCTCCACCCTGGATCCCGTGCTGCGCGAGGCTCTCTACATCGTGCGCGATATGGTGGATTTGCACTGATCCCACCCTCACCACAACTCTTCCCGCGGGTGAACCCATGTCCAGTGAGCCGAAAGCAACGGATGGCACGACCTTGCGTGAGAGTGTGCCGACCCACGATATGCCGCGGGAGAAACTCATCAAAAGCGGCAGAGCCAGTCTGAGCGATGAAGAATTGATCGCCCTTTTTCTGCGTACCGGTCTCCCGGGCTGCAATGTGCTCGAACTCGCTCGCAAATTGAAGAAGGACGCGGGCTCCCTTGCCCAACTCGGACGGATGGAGGCGCTCGATATCATGAAACAATGTAAGGGCATCGGTCCTGCCAAGGCGGCCACTCTGGCAGCCGTCTTTGAACTGGGCGCTCGCGCTGTCAGAGAAACCCTGAACCCTCTGTCAATCACCTCCGCAGAACAGGTTTATGATTTCCTCGCCGCCGAGCTCCGCTTTGCTGAGCAGGAACACATGTACGTCTTGCTCCTCAGTGTGCGCAACGAGCTCATCCGCTGCGTTCAGATCGGTGTAGGCACGCTCAACAGTGTGATTTCTCATCCCCGTGAGATCTATCGCGAGGCTATCCGGTACAGCGCCAGTCGCATCATTCTCGTACACAACCACCCGAGCGGTGACCCCACCCCCAGCGAGCAGGATTTTTCACTCACCCGTGATGTCGCCGCCGCGGGCAAAACTCTGCGCATCCCGCTCCTGGATCATGTCGTCATCGGCGCCCCCACCGGCGGCGATAGAAAGGCTTATTACAGCTTCAAGGAACATCAACACCTCTGAACCTTGACACAACAAGTACAGGAGATTCTTTCCTCCCGATCCGACGCACGAAAATCGGCTCTTCTTCAAGGTTGTTCAGCTTTCATATTTCCCACGAATCGCAAGGTTGCCCTGGAGCCATGAAGGATTATCACACGCACGTTCCTAATGATGACGGTGGTTATCTCTGTTCTGTCACACGTGCAGACTGGGATAAGGTTGTTGCTGCCCGAAAGATGACCCCCTGCTTCGGGGTGCATCCCTGGCACGCTTCCTCCGTTGACCCCGCCCAAATCGCCTTCGATTTGGATGAGTGGCTTTCTCGTTATCCTCAAGCTGATGTCGGTGAGACCGGATTGGACGCGACAAAGTCCCACCGAGACTCCCTTGAGCTGCAAAAAATTCTTCTCCAAGTCCACCTCGGCGCTGCCTTCCGCCATGACCGCATGGCTCACCTCCACGGCGTGCACGCGTGGGGTGACCTCCTCTCCCTGCTGAAAGAGAGACAGAAAAATCACACCTTGCCGCGCGTCCTTCTGCACGCGTGGAACGGTTCTCCTGAAATGGCCCGCGATTTCCTCTGCCTCGGCGCTATTTTCACCGTCGGACTTCGCGAGCTCTCCCATCCCAATGCCGCCGAACGCTACGCACGTATCCCGAGCGACAGGATTTTCCCCGAATCCGATGATCACCCGGAGGACTTCCCTCGCTGTGTCGCGCTACTCTCTCTATTCCGTACAGACCCAAAGGCATTCCAATAAGAGACGGCATCGCGTATTCCACAACCCTTTCTAACCGGCTTTTAGCATTTTTTCTAAAATTCCGCTACGCCACTGCTCCACTGGAACCCGCGCCGCCGGCGCGCGAATTTTCTACATCGCCCATCGCCCATCGCCCATCGCCCATCGTAAATCGTAAATCGTAAATCGTAAATCATTAGTATCCCATAACGTGGTCAATATGACGACGTCATGCGCATAGTAGCGGGGTTTGGCGGGAGGGATTTCTAAAAATAGGGTTTAGGAATTTTGGGTTCAGAAAACCAGACTTATTATCTGCATTATAAATAGAGCTCGCGGGGCTCAAAGAATACTGATAGATTCCATTCAGTGATCCTTATGGGATGTCAATGATCGTAAATCGTAAATCGTAAATCGTAAATAGGCGCCGACAAGCGCCATCGTCCATCGATATCCGCCTGTTGAGATCGCGTTTTTCTTGGGACGCGTGTATTGTCATTAATTCCACTCAAATTCTCATTGCATGATCCATGCCTTTGCGGTATGATACGCGTATGCCTTCCCTCCTTGATCAACTCAAACAGTACACCACCGTTGTGGCAGACACGGGAGACTTCCGACAGATGGAGGAATTCACCCCGCAGGATGCCACGACCAATCCGTCACTCATCCTTTCTGCCGCTAAAGTTCCGGAGTACCGACCGGTCTTGGATGAAGCTGTTGCGGCTCTGCGCAACTCCCCACTCAGTGGAGACAAACTGGCAAGCGAACTCATGAATCGCGTCATTGTTGCCTTCGGTCTGGAGATACTCAAACGCGTCCCCGGTCGTGTCTCCAGCGAGGTGGATGCCCGTCTCTCTTTCGACACGGCAGGTACCGTGGACAAGGCTCATGAAATCGTATCCCTCTACGAACAGGCAGGGATACCGAGGGAGCGCGTGCTCATCAAAATTGCCTCGACGTGGGAGGGAATTCGGGCGGCACAGGTGCTGGAAAAGGAAGGCGTGCACTGCAACCTTACGCTTCTCTTCAGCGCCGTGCAGGCGGTTGCTTGTGCGGAGGCGGGAGTTCGACTCATTTCCCCGTTTGTCGGGCGTATATTGGATTGGTACAAGAAAAACACGGGTGAGGAATACACGGCCGAGACAGATCCCGGTGTGCTCTCCGTGCGCTCCATTTTCCATTACTACAAGAAGTACGGTTATCCGGTGCAGATCATGGGCGCTTCCTTCCGTAATACGGGGGAAATCCTTGCGCTCTCCGGCTGCGACCTGCTTACCATTTCTCCACAGCTGCTTTCTGAGCTCGCGGCGACAGAGGGCGACCTTCGTCGCTGCCTCGACCCGGCGGACTCAGCTGCGATGGACATTCCGCGCATCCCGGCCGATGAGGCTCACTTCCGCTTCCTCCTCAATGAGGACGCGATGGCTACGGAAAAGACGGCTGAGGGCATACGTCGCTTCTCCGCCGATATCCGCAAACTGGAGCAGCTCCTCCTTCAACTCCACTCTTCCCTTTAACTTGATTCGATCATGAAAATTCTGGTTACCGGCGGAGCCGGCTACATCGGCTCCCATACTGTGCGCCTCCTCACTCGTAAAGGCGCTGACGTCACTGTGCTCGACAGCATGATTTACGGACACCCGGCAGCGCTGGATGGCAGCGGTGCCAAACTCGTGAAGGGTGATTTAGGCGACCCGTCCATCGTGTATCCCCTCCTTGAACGTGAGAAGTTTGATGCCGTGGTTCACTTCGCCGCATTCATCCAAGTCGGCGAATCCGTGCAGGATCCCCTGAAATACTACGAAAATAACATGGCCAAGCCCCTGGTGCTGTTGCGGGCGATGTTGCTCGCCGGTACCAAAAAGTTCGTCTTTTCTTCCACAGCCGCTACCTACGGCGTTCCTTCCCAGATGCCGATTCCGGAAACCGAGAAACAGCAACCCATCAACCCCTACGGCGCCTCAAAGCTCATGCTGGAGCGGGTATGCCGTGACTGTGAAAAAGCCTACGGCCTCAAGGCGGTTTTCCTGCGCTATTTCAACGCTTCCGGTTCCGCCGGCGACGGCTCGATCGGCGAGGACCACGATCCGGAGACTCACCTGATTCCCGTCATCCTCCAAGCCATCAAGGGTGAACGGGAGGGGATTACTGTCTTCGGTACGGACTACGATACGCCGGACGGTACGTGTGTGCGCGATTATGTGCATGTAGATGACTTGGCCGATGCCCACCTGCGTGCTCTGGATTACCTCATGAAGGGGGGCAACACGCAAGGCTTCAACCTCGGTACGGGGAAGGGGCTCTCCGTGAAGGAGATCATCGAAGCTGCGGAAAAAGTGACCGGCAAGAAGGCTCCTGTTACATACGGTCCTCGCCGCGAGGGTGATCCCCCCTACCTGATTGCGGATGCGAGCAAGGCGCGTGAGGTTCTCGGTTGGGTGCCGAAGTACCAGGATGCCCTGCAAATCGTTCAAACCGCTTGGGAGTGGGCAAACGGTCCCCGCGGCGGACACTACTAACCCCGTCCCGTACGTGCCCATGAGAAGGATACTGGCTTTTTTCCTCTGCTTCCTGCTCTTCCTGCCCGGTCTCGCGACAGCCAAGCCCGATGCGAGGGATATCATGCGTGACCTTCTGCAGGTTGGTCTGCAAGCCGTGGAGCAGGGCGCATCTGCCGAGCAATCTGCACCCGAGGCCGCTGATCAGACCCCTCCTGAGCGGCAGCCTCACAAGGTCGCCTCGACTGCCGCTTCTGCCTTGACTCGTTCTGTGCGCGCTTCTCTTGAATCGGTGCTTGATTCCGTTAAGGAGCGATACAAGGAGGAAGGAAAAGTTTACGCCCGCCAGATAGGTGACCTCCTCGCCGAGCGGGTGGCGCACAATCCGCGTATCCAGACCACCATCACGACGCTGCAGGCGCTTTGTTGGGTGCTCGTCATCTATCTCACGCTCGTCTCGCTGGCTTTGCTCATCGGTATGAGACGCTTGAGTAAACGGAACAGAGAGATCCTGCTCCTCCTGCGCGAGTTGAGCAATTCCGAGCGATCGGCGGACAAGACCTGATTCCTATTTGACCAGGGAGGTGAGCAGTTTGCCGTGGATTCCGCCGAATCCGCCGTTGCTCATCACGAGCAGGACATCTCCGGGGTGAACCTTCGCGACAACATACGCCACGATTTCATCGATTCCTTTGCCTAAATGACATTCCGTCCCCTGCGCTTTAATTTCCTCGCAGAGAGTGTCTTCGTTCAGCCGATTTTCCTCGCCGACGTTCTTGTAATTCTCCACGGGGGACAGCACGACGAAGTCCGCTTTGCCGAGAGACTTGGCGAGCTCGTGCTGAAAAAGATTTCGGATCATGGTGTTGCTACGCGGATCGAAGAGGACCCACAGCCGACTCTTGGGGAAGCGCTGCCGCAACCCGCCAATCGCCTGTGCCACCGCTGTCGGATGGTGCGCAAAGTCATCCACGACGGTGACGTCGTTCACGGTTCCCCGCACTTCCTGTCGCCGAGCCACTCCTTCAAATTTTTTTAACGAGGCACGTATCTGCTCCGGGGTGAGTCCGGCCTCCAGCGCGGCATTGGCAGCCATGGCCGCATTGCGAACGTTGAATTCACCCACCATCGGTATTTCATACGTTTCTCCTTTCATACGGAAGCGACACCCTTCCGGTGTGAGCACCACCTCTGAGATCGGCACGTCCGCTTCCTCCCCCATGCCCACGCTCACGAGCTTCACGTGCTCTCCCAGTTCGGCTTCCGTCAATGCCCGTACCTCCCGGCAATTCGGACAATCCGCGTTGATGAATACAACCCCGTTCCGAGGAACCACCCGCAGCAGGCGCCGGAACGAAAGCTTGATCTCATCCACGTTGTTATAGATGTCCGCATGATCCATTTCGATGTTGTTCACGATGACGACGTGCGGCAGATAGTGCAGAAATTTGGAGCGTTTGTCAAAGAATGCCGTATCGTACTCATCCCCCTCCAGAACACAGTAGGAGGATTCCGTGAACCTCCCTCCGCGCTTCAGGTTGCGTGCTATGCCGCCTATCATGAAGCTCGGTTCCAATCCATTGTCTTCCATGATCCATGCGAGCATGGATGATGTTGTGGTCTTTCCATGCGTCCCCGTCACGACATAATTCTTCTTCCCCCACAGAAAAAATTCTTTCATGGTCTCCGGAAGACTCATGTAGCGCAGCCCCCTCTCCAGAACAGCCTCTACCTCGGCATTCCCTCGACTAATGGCATTCCCAATCACAACCAGGTCGGTTCCGCTCGGTATGTTTTCCGCTCGATACCCCGCCTTTACCTCAATCCCCTCGTCTTGTAAAAACGTTGACATAGGCGGATACACATTTTCATCGCTCCCCGTTACCTCATACCCCCTCCGAGCCATCGCCGTCGCCACAGCGCCCATCGCCGTCCCGCATATCCCGATAAAATGTACTTTCTTGGCACTCATGATTTTTTTTCCGCACGCATCCTACCATACCACTCCCTTTTTTACAAGTGCAGAAGCTCCGCCCCCAGGGCAAACGCATTAGGAAATGCGTTTGCCTATTTACGAATTTGGCACCTCTAAAAACTACTAGGGTGGAAAAAAACGCGGGAGAAAAATTGAGGGGAAAAGGGGAAATGATGCAATAA
>CANQYL010000065.1 GCA_947628035.1 uncultured Akkermansia sp.
GCCGGACTCATCATGGTGGCGGCTCTCTTCTTCTCGAAAAAAGCGCGAACCGTAACGGAAACGGAAGTCAAGCTCGCACGCAGCAGCGGCGGAGCGGAGCGGTTCGGTTCCTGTGCCCCGGCGCGCGCTGCCGTGCGCTTCACCCTGCAAGTGATTCATTTCATCAGCCGCATCACCCCTGCCCCCGTCCGACGATTTATCGCTTCCCGATTTGAGCCTCTGCGTCCGGAGGAAGAAGAGGACCATGCTTTCGACCTCATCCGCGGCTCCGTGAATCTCACGGTGGCATCCTTGCTCATCTCGCTCGCCACCTCGTTGCGCCTGCCTCTCTCCACCACCTACGTCACCTTCATGGTGGCCATGGGGTCATCCCTGGCCGACCGTGCATGGAGCCGTGACAGTGCGGTGTATCGCATCACGGGCGTGCTGGCTGTCATCGGCGGATGGTTCCTCACCGGACTGGGCGCCCTGTTCGCCTCCTTCATCATCGCAGGAATGATGATCACTTGCGGCATTTGGGGCGTGTGCGCCATGGTACTGCTCGCCGGGTTTATTCTCGTGAAATCTGCCATTCTTCACCGTCTAAAGACGGCAAAACGTCCGCAACTTCTCTCCCTCACCAATGCCGGTTTACGCGATGTAGGAGTGTCCTCCGCCGACCGCTTGGGACGCATCCTGGGCATCTACACCGCCACGGTGCAGGCCTTGCTGAACGAGGATCGCACCGCCCTCAAACGCCTGCGCAAAAAGGCGCGCGACATCGTACGCACTCTCCGTGCCGTGAAGGAGGACGAGTTGCTGCCCGCCTTGCAGGGGGCGGACGCTGCCATGGCACAGCGCGGGCAGATGGTCTTTCGTATCTTGGAAAGCTGTATCGGTATCGCCGAGAGCTTGCGCAGCATCACGCAGGCCAGCTTCAATCACATCGACAACGCCCATGTCGGACTGGATGCCGTGCAAGCACATGAACTGCTGGACATGAGCAACCGCGTGGCGTCCTTCTTCCCCGGTCTCATCGTCATGCTTGAATCCGGCGACTATACACCCATGCAGCGAGCCATGGCAGAGGCCGGTGACTTGAGTGAACAATTTGCCGAGGCGATCACGCGCCAACTCCTGCGCCATGATTCCGATGAATCTAACATGCGCACGCACATCCTCTTCCTCAATCTCCTCAACGAAACACGCGCCATGGTGCGCAAATCCTTCTCCCTCCTCAAGGAGCAGCAGGAACTCTTCGAGGGAAGATGATTCAAGGCTCTGTCCAAACTTCCCACGTGGATTGGGGAAGAGTTAATGAAGGTTCCGAATTTCTTCCAGCAGGGCGGGTCGTTGCGTGTAGGTGGTGCGAATATGGGCGAGAAGATCCGTAACGAGGGGAGCACCACCGGGTAATCGGGAGAATTCCTTCAATGTTCTCGCAAATTTTGCGTATTCCTTACGCGGCGCCGCAGTCGAAATCCATCTCTTTAGATGACGGATACCATATTGAAGGAGTTCCGGATGGTATTTTCCCGGCAGAATCGGCAAGTATTCCATGATGAGATAAAACCGCCCAAAACCGGTTTGAATAATGAGCTGGTAGAGACGCTCAAAGTCTTTTTCTTCGGCATAAATGGACGCAAGATAATTCCCCCCATTTCCCTTATTGAGCTGTCTGAGGATGCGGTCGTACATCTTTGCCCAGTCAGCGGATGGAACCACTTTTTTAAGCCTTCGATAGTATGAAAGGTCATACGAAACGAAGAGCACAAGCTGATAAAGTGTCTCGATGACTGCCGGTGTGTCACCTTGCCGCTTTACAATGTCGAGCATGATTTCGAGAGATTGCACAGACTTCCCCCTAACCGACATCCGCTTCTCCACCAGGTCTCTGGCTTCGGGGAATTTCCCGGCATCGCGTAGGCGCTCTATTTCCGGGATAACAATCTCATCGCACTTGAGGTGACAGTGAATCGTTTGCTGAGCCTCCTCCTCCCGACCGAGTTTGCGCAGCAATTTCACCTTGTAACTCAGGAGCCGCTCTCCCATATTCGATTCCTGTTTCATCAGTTCAGTGTACGCCTCTTCCGGCGGCAGCGCGGTGAGCATGACATCGGCGTATAACGAATCCATGCAGTAGAAGTCGTACTCCTTGTAAACGCTGTAGTTGGACGCCTGGCGCAGCTCCTCAAGCAGCTCGCGTTTCTCTTTAAGCGGCCATGATTCAAGCTTGGCACATGCTTCCAGCATTTCTGCAAACTCTTCGTGAAGGTCAGCAAGCTCCACATAATCATCATCACACATGGTTTCATCGTTTCGCTCCTGGAGCGTGTGGATGAACTTCATTATGATCCGGACTACTAATCGTGCATTACCCTTTTCCAATTCCTTCCCCAGGGCATCCAGCACATCTCTCATCCCCTCCGTCACAACCGTCCAATTGATACCATAGTCGTCGTAATGACCATACCACCCCCTTTTCTCCTCCTCGTGATCAAATAACCTCTCCACCCTATTTGCAAGCTTCTCTTCCAAAGACGGAAACTTGGCAAACCTCTCGCACAACCAGTCGTTCAATTCGCAGGCAAAGTCGCCATTGCACTTAGCCTGCTTCTGCACAAATTTTCTTAATTCGTCCGCGGGTACTTGTTCCAAAAGTTTTTTCGATACTAATGCTGCCTTATTCTTACGCTCCATGGGTTCACTCTAACACACGATACTCGCTGAACGCAACCCTAAAACACCGGGTATACGTGAGGCGTTTGCCCTGAACACAAGCCAGGGGCAACCGCATTAGAAAATGCGGCTGCCATTTACGATTTACGATTTGTTGACAATGTGCGCGTTGCGCAAATTTCTTGAATCATCAACGTACGTGGGATGGGTCTTCAAAGTCGTCATCATGATGACCGCTTGTTGTCATGATTTTTGATATGCATCAACGATGATATCAATCAATAAGAGCATTCTCTCCGTTGATGAGCTTCTCTCAAACGCGTTTACCCTGGAGAAGAATGTGGAAAGCTTGCAAACAAGGCTCCACTGTGGTAGGATACACTTCGTGGACGAGAAACTCATCATCATCGGGACAGGACCGGCAGGCTACACGGCAGCTATCTACGCAGCTCGGGCGGATCTCAAACCGCTCGTCTTCACGGGAGGACAGATCGGAGGTCAACTCACGACCACGACAGAAGTGGAAAACTTCCCCGGTTTCCCGGAGGGAATCAACGGGCCGGATCTCATGTTCAACATGAGTCAGCAGGCGGAAAAATTCGGCGCCCGATTTGTGTATGAGGACGTGGTATCCATCGCGCGAGAGGAATGCCCCGGGATGTTTGTCGTCACCTCTTCCAGCGGGGCTTACAAGGCTGCAGCCGTCATCATCTGCACCGGAGCGGCGGCGCGCTATCTGGGGCTGGATGGCGAGAGGGAGCTCATCGGTCACGGGCTCACAGCCTGCGCTACCTGCGATGGCTCATTTTACCGCGACGTCCCCGTGTGTGTGGTAGGCGGAGGTGACAGCGCCTGCGAAGAGGCTCTTTTCCTCACTCGTTTCGCGAGCAAGGTGTACCTGCTCCACCGACGCGACACCCTGCGCGCGAGCGCTGTTATGCAGCAGCGTGTGCTCAATCACGAGAAGATCCAACCCATCTGGAACACCGGCATCGCTGCCTACAGGAAGGGAGAAAACGGCGAATTGTGCGGTGTGCAACTGAAGGATACAAAAACCGGCGAACTCAGCGAGTTGGAGGTTCAGTGCGTCTTCATGGCCATCGGACACGTGCCCAACAGCAAACTCGCCGGCAACCTTGTGGACGTAGATCCGGCGGGCTTTATCCGGTGCAGCGAAGGCGGAGTCAAAACAAAGACGCCGGGGCTGTTTGCTGCCGGGGACGTGGCGGATCCCGTGTACCGGCAAGCAATCTCTGCGGCGGGTATGGGCTGTCGAGCCGCACTGGAAGCTCAGCACTACCTGACAAATCTCTCCTAACTCTTTTTTTAACGAAAACCAGCAACCACCATCATGAAAGTCCTATCCATCCTTCCCCTCGTCGCCCTGCTTTTTTGCTCGTGTGAAAGTGATCCGATGCACACCGAACAGTACACTCAGGCAGCGGCTCTTTACAGCAGCAAACAATACGTTCAGGCTCTGCCTCTTCTGAGGAGTGCCGCCGAGGCAGGCAACCCGGATGCTCAACTTCTGCTTGCCAAATGCTACGACTTTGGCAACGGAGTGAAAAGCGACATGAAGGAAGCCGTGAAGTGGTACACCGCCGCCGCTCAGGCCGGTAACTCCAATGCTCAGGACAACCTAGCGTCCTGCTACCTCTCCGGCTCCGGCGTGCCGAAAGACCTTGGAAAGGCTTTTGAACTTTACAGCCAAGCGGCGGCACAAAATGACCCTTCCGCGCTCAATAACCTCGGGCTTTGCTATCGGAACGGGGAGGGTGTTTCTCAGGACTCCGTCAAGGCTGCTGATTGCTTCCGACGCTCGGCCATGCTCGGTGACGCAAATGGTCAGTACAACCTCGGTCGCAGCTACTTCCACGGTTTAGGTGTGCCTCTGGATATGGAGCAGGCGAAGTACTGGGTGAAGAAAGCAGCTGCCCAAGGTCATAAGAACGCCACTGCTTTCATGGAGGACAACCAGTGGATCTAACGAAGGGAAGGATTTCGCATTTTCAGAATAGTAATGGGCGGCGCGGCTCTCTGCAGAGAACCGCGCCGCTTGTGTACACACATAATAGCGGATTGACGAATCAGAAGGAAAAAACGCCCTGCACGCCCCAAATATGAGCGTCCCGGCAAGCTCTGTAGGCCGGGTTATGGATATACTGGAAATGCGGAACTACCTTGAAAAAGTCTGTCAACTGCACGCTGTACATGAGTTCGAGAACCGTTTCACGGTGATGCCCATGCTCAGGCTCCGCATCCGCTTCACCCTCCTCATCATCCGGTCCTTGTTCGTAGGGAGTTTGTCCCTTGAACACACCGTATGAGACGCCGAAGAAATCATCCGGTCGCGAGGAGATGAGGTGTACGTTGGCGCCGACAGAGAGCTCTGCTGCAGCGCTGAGGTATTGCTTGGCGGCGACACCGGCGCGAGTATAAACCGTGAGGCGATCGTTCGGAGAGTACTCCACGCTGCCAACGATGCCGGCGTTGCGACGATGCTTGGTGGTGCCATCCTCTGCATCCTCATCGGTTATCGTGAAAAAGGGATCGATGCGCAGCACGCCCTTTCCTTCGTTGAAGATGTGACCATATTCTCCCACGATGCAGTAGCCATCGCTATCGCCGTTCAGCGGGTCGTAGCCCATCGCTACGCCGGAACGGCTCGTGGCGAGCATCACGTAATTTTTACGACCGAACTCCACTTGAAGCACAGCGCCCACATTGCTGTCGTAGAGCGGCAGGATGGTGGAGTTGACAAAACCGGAGTTGGCAAAACCGGAAAAGGAATCATTGGCGATGCCGACGGCGTCGAAGTAATTGGTGAGATTCACCATACCCGCAATGACGCAGGCCCGCTTGCCGGCAAAGTAGTGCATGAGCGCCACCTCAGGAAGGAAGAAGTCATGAGGCCCCATGATGTCGGGGTGCGGCGAGGTCGAGGAGCCGAAGCCCTCAACGAACGTAGCGCCTCCATTGGAACGAGCGGATCTCGGGTCCAGTGCCCATGAACCGGAAACCTCTACGCGCAGCCAGGTGCCGCCATCGGCATCGTCCCGGATGAGACGTTGGTTGAGTTGGGCATGCAGGAGTGCGAAGTTGTTGTTGCCGTCGGTGTCGGCTGTGGCATGGTGAGTGCCCCAGAAGCCGTAGGCCATATCAACTCCCCACTGGGTACCGTAGCGGTCGTTCGCACTTACTTTATAAGCAGGGTCTCCATCCTCAGGGGTGAACATATTGATGTCCTGGAGTATGTCTCCTGCCTGAGGCTTTGAGTCGTCTGCTAACGTGAGCGCCGGCGCGGTCAGGAGACCGGCGAGCGCCATAGCAATTATGTTCGTTTTTTTCATAGTTTATTGGTTGGATGGAAGAGGGAGAGGGAGGCTCAGTCGCAACGCCGGTGATGCTGAGGAGAACGGCCCTTACAATGGCAGCAGGAGGCCGAGCCGCCGCAACAGCCCCCGCAGCGACCGGAACAGGCTCCTTTTCTGCTGCTCAGACAGGAGCGCAGCGCCCAAGTTGCCGCCGCCAATAAAAGAATGATGAGAATGATGTCGCCCATAACTCGATTCTTTTCTTACAACTCACTATTGAGCTTTGCGCGGGTTACGACGCAGCAGCATATAAAGCACCACCAGACCTACCGCACATGCACTCATCTGTCCCGTGGCAAACAGACCGGTCTGCACCCATGCGCCGATTTGGTACACGAGCATCGCCACAACGTACGCCCATACACACATATAACCGATGGCAAACCACGTCCAAAGTCCGCTGTTCATCTCGCGTCGGATGGCTCCGCAAGCGGCGAAGCAAGGAGCGCAGAGCAGGTTGAAGAGCATGAAAGAAAGCGCACTGAGAGAAGAGAAGGCTCCGGCGGTCTTAATCTCAGCCGCCACGCCGCTGGTCTCCTCATCCTCCTCAACGCCGAAGAAATAGGCGGCGATGCCGGAGAAATCCCCGTGGAAGACCTGTCCCAAGGAACTTAAGAATCCCGGGGCTTGGGCATCGTCATCGTCCTCGGCAGGCTCTGATGACGGTGTAGCGGCGCGCACCGCAGGATCCACCGAGCAGGCCAGCATACTCAGAGCTGTGAGGGCGTTGCACTTGAGTGATAGAGCCGTGTTGGGGAACTCATCTTCAGGTTCCTCTTCCACAGAAGAGCCGTTATCAGCAAGCTCCGCATGATCGGACGACCGGATTCCTTTCTGCTCGGTGGTGGCGTAAAGCACCCCAAAGGTTCCCACCACATTTTCCTTTGCCACAAGACCGGTGACGGTAGCGACGGCCGGCTTCCAATCGCCCCAACCGAGCGGGGCAAAGAGGGGAGCGAAGCGGTGTCCGACATCCGCAAGCATGCTCTGCTCGACGGCGTCCTCGTGTTCGGCCGTGTTGAGGAACCTGAGCGACCAGTCGTAATTGCTGGCGAACCAGATGAGAGCCGAAGCGAGAAAGATAATCGTGCCGGCTTTGCGCACAAAGGCTTTGCACCGTTCCATGGCACGGAGATTGATGTTGGTTCCACGCGGCACGTGATAGGCGGGCAACTCCATCACAAAGGGCGTATAACCGCCGGCAAACATATGGGTCTTACGCAAGATGAGACCACCGAGGATGACGGAGGCTATGCCGGCGAAATAGGCTATGGTTGCCGTGATGGATCCCTGCCCGACGACAGCGCCAATAAGGGCGATAATGGGCAATTTGGCGCCACAGGGGACGAAAGTAGTCAACATGATGGTCATCCGACGATCTTTCTCATTTTCAATCGTCCGGGTAGCCATCACGCCCGGCACACCGCAGCCCATAGAAACGAGCAAGGGGATGAAAGATTTGCCGGAGAGTCCGATGGTACGGAAGATGCGATCCATCATAAAGGCCACGCGAGCCATGTACCCACAATCCTCCAGCAACGAGAGCAGCAAGAAGAGCACCGCCATCTGCGGCAGAAACCCCAGAACGGCCCCCACACCCGCTACGATGCCATCTGACATGAGGGAACGCAGTTGATCGCTACAATCCAAACCGACTCGTCCGAGAAGCGCTATACCTACACTCAGGGCGCTCAAAAGGACGATGTGGATGATGTATTCGGTGCGCCCGGCTCGGCCGTCAAGACTGAACATATGCCAGCACACCCCCTTGGGAACATCGCCGTAGCGGTTGGTATGTACGGAACCACGAAAACTCAGGCAGGCGAGCAAGAGAAGAGCATTCACCACGTAGAGTGTATTCATCACCACGACGTGCAGCCACCCGAGTAAATGAGGACACATATACTCCAGCAAGAAGGGTGCAATCGCCAGGTAGAGCCAGGAACCGTTCAGTCCTATATCATGCAGTCTCCTCAGTGTCACGGGAAAAAGAAGACACATGGATAGCATCGCGCAGAACATCGTCAGACTCTCCGCCCCGATCGGCTCGGTGCCTACAAAGCCGTCAAGCCAACCGCCAACCACCGGTCCAAAGAGCACGTCATTCGCCCAGTCTGTGCCCCAACTTCCTACCGTGCCGATGGAAATATAATAGATGGCCCACATGACGAGGATGAAAATACCCAACCCCCAAACCCGGTGAGTGAGCACCCGATCCACCCTCTGTGAGAAGGACTCGCGTCCGGCAGCTCCTCCCTTGCGAACCTCTCTCACAAATGAACAAATAGCATCATAACGTCCCGAAGCAATTACCGAGGCAATGTCGTCCTTTTCTTCCTCTTCTATCTTCAATCGTCTTTCCTCAATGAGATGAAGTTGAGAAACGGAAAGCCCTTTGAGAGCCTGTTCATCTCCCTCCAGCATTTTAACGGCCTGCAACTTTGTGCAGCCATATTCATCGCGTATCTCGCGAACGGCGGACTCTACGGACCGCTTGTATACCAGCGGCGTGGGAGCAGCAGGGAAAGCGCACAACAAGGCAGTCGTCAACTCCCGCAGACCTATGTGCTGCAGCGCACTCACTTTCACCACCGGGCATCCCAGTCTTCGACTCAACTCCTCTGCGTCCACATTCCCTCCTCCCTGCTCCGCCAAGTCGATCATATTCAACGCCACTAAAACCGGCAATCCAGCCTCCAACAGCTGTGTGGTCAAATACAGATTGCGTTCCAAATTGGTCGCATCCACCACATCCACAATCATGTCCGGCTTCTCTTCCAGTAAATATTTCCTCGTGATCACCTCTTCAGGCGAATACGGCGACAGCGAGTAGATGCCCGGCAGATCCACAAGTTCAACTTCCTCGTGTTCCTTTAGCCTCCCGCTCTTTCTCTCCACCGTTACACCGGGCCAGTTCCCCACATACTGATTCGCCCCGGTCAGTTCATTGAACAAAGAGGTCTTCCCGCTATTCGGGTTCCCTACTAAAGCAATCCTTCGTTTCATGATATTAGATTAGTCTAACTTTTGATAAAAATTTTAGATGGGTCTTACACCATGAGGATACAGGCCGCTTCTGCTTTTCTGAGCGATAATTCGTACCCTCTCACGGTCACCTCAATGGGATCGCCCAAAGGGGCAACTTTTCTCACGGTCACCTCCGTCCCCTTGGTGAGCCCCATATCGAGAATACGCTGCCGCAAAGCCCCCTGTCCCTTGACCTGAGCAACAACCCCGGATTTCCCCGTCCCCATGTTTCTCAATGAATGATTCTCTTGCTCCTTCATAAATTAGCTTGATCTAATTTGCGGAACAGATATTAGACTAACCTAACTAAAAGGTCAAGCACTTTTTTGAATATTTTGGGATTAAATTCACAAACTATTGATGATGAGTATTGTTCAATCGTCATTAATTGCCTCAATCAGTTCCTTAAGTCGGGAGTAGGAGCCACGTTTAAGGGTGAAGGAGAGTCGGGGCAACCGAGCGAGGAGGGGTTCAGGGTCGGAGGGGTCGGCATCCGCCTGAGAGAGGTCATCGTAAGGGATGAGATCGGTGAAAGTTTCCCGAATCCAGGCAATCGTTTTGTCGGATATGGTTTGCATGAGGCGGATGATGATGCGTTCCTCCGCGAAGTAGTATGAATGGAAGCGGCTGTAGAAGCGTTCGATAGCGGCGAGGGCATCCTCGGGGCTTTTGCTGACATAGAGGAGGCTCATATCCTCCGGGGAGATGAGGTTGGCATCCAGGAGTTCCTTACGGATAAAACGAACCCAGCGGCTCCAGAAAGTCTCACCCGGCGGATCCAGCAAAACAATGGGGAAGAGGGTGGACTTACCGGTCTGCATGAGTGTGATGCATTCGTAGATCTCATCCATGGTACCGAATCCTCCCGGGAAGGCAACGAGGGCATCCGTTTGTTTGAGGAAATTGAGTTTGCGGGTGTAAAAGTAGTAAAAATTCATCATTTTCTCGCTGCCATCCACCACGTGGTTGGCATGCTGCTCGTAAGGGAGGGTGATATTGAGACCGAAGGAGAAGTGTTCGGTAGCGCCCTCATTGCAGGCCTGCATGATTCCGGGTCCACCTCCGGTAATAATCATGTAGCCTTGTCGAGCAGCCAGCTGGGCAAAGTGTTTAGCTTGTTTGTAGGCGGGGTCATCTTCCTTGATGCGAGCCGAGCCAAAACAGGTGATTTTGCGCACATTGCGGTACGGCATAAACATCTCATCTGCCTGCAACATTTCCTGCACCGTTCGCCCCATCATCTCAAGATCGTGCTCTTCAATATCACCCGCCGCCGCGCACAGCACATTTCCCAGCAGATGACGCACAATAGCAGGGTCATGCTTACCGCACACCTGATGGGCGACATCATCCAGACACGCATCAAGTTCTGCGTTTCCCGTGCTGCCTGCGGAGCGTTCCAGCGCACGCCCGGCCGTCCGGCTGTCCAAATCTCTTGTTGCAAGAATTTCCGGTTTGTCCATACTCACACATTATAACGGCGATTTCGGATCTTGTCAGCACAAAAAAAGCGGTCTCGCCGCATCGGGGCAAGACCGCTGAAAAAAGCGTTACTGCAAGCAGTTCAACGGGAGTAGAACTCCGCGATAAGCTGCACATTCACCACAGGAGCTATCTCCTCCACGGTCGGCACCCGCAGGACTTTTGCCGTAAGTTTTGCCGTGTCCACCTCGAGCCACTCAGGAGTCGTGGCATCTGTGGTCAGGTCAACAAAGCGGTTAGCGAGGGCCTGGGAACGAGCTTTAGCGGCCACACTCACCACATCCCCTGGTTTACAGTGGTAGGATGGGATGTTGACCTTTTTGCCGTTCACGCGCACATGTCCATGGGATACCATTTGTCGAGCCGCTGCGCGGGTGTTGGCGAAATTGAGACGGTAGACGACATTGTCCAAGCGTTGCTCGAGCAACTGCAAGAGGATATCACCCGTGACCCCACGACGGCGTGACGCCTCATGGTAGTACCGACGGAATTGCCCTTCCAAGACGCCGTACATGTATCGCAATTTTTGTTTCTCTGCCAACATGACGCCGTAATCCGACTTTTTCTTACGACCGGCACGAGCTCCGTGCTGTCCCGGCGGGAACGGGCGTCGTGTGAATGCCTTGCTGATACCAAAAAGTTCAACGCCGTAACGACGGCTAATCTTGGTGGTAGGTCCAGTGTAACGAGCCATAATTTCTATCTTTGTTTTCGAAGTTTTCAGTTCTCTGCATTAAGCACGACGTGCCTTAGGCGGACGGCACCCGTTGTGCGGTATGGGCGTCACATCTGCTATGGAAGATATCTCCAACCCTATAGCCTGTACAGCACGCACGGCAGATTCACGACCGGAGCCCGGTCCCTTCACGCGAACCTCCACCTCCTTGAGTCCGTGACCCATAGCCTGGCGGCATGCATCTTGGCACACCACCTGTCCGGCGTAGGCCGTGCTTTTACGACTGCCCTTGAAGTTAAGCTTACCAGCAGAGGACCATCCGATGACGTTACCCTTGAGGTCTGTCACACTCACCACCGTATTATTGAAGGTGGAGGAGATGTGGACAATACCCGTGGTCACATTCTTGCTACCCTTTGCTTTGAGGATTTTGACCTTATCTTCATCGTCAGAAAGTCCGAGCTCAGCAAAGATATCGCGGCGGGGCTCCGTCTTGCGTGTCGAAACATCCTCAGCGGCCGGAGCAGTCTCCGTTACGGTGGAAGGTTTGCTCGGCTCATTTGCTGCCGGAGTACTCTCTACTTCCGTCTTAATCTCATCTGTCTTTTCTTCTGCCATTTTTTTCGATCCGGTTAAGTAGTTTCATTACGCCGCCGCCTTCTTGGCGCCCACTGTCTTCTTTTTGCCCTTGCGCGTCCGAGCATTCGTCCGGGTACGCTGTCCTCGAACCGGCAATCCCTTGCGGTGTCTGATTCCACGCAAACAGTTGATGCTCGTGAGACGTTTGAGCGCCATCTGCTTCTCACGCCGCAAGTCACCCTCAATGAGGATATTGTTGCTCGTGATTGCCTGCACAATTTTCGTCAACTGCGCGTCCGACAAAGTGCCCGTCCGCAAATCCGGCGAAACACCGGCCTGCTCCAGCACCTTCTTCGCAGTGGATGCCCCTATGCCATATATGTAGCGCAGAGAGGCTTCCACCCTCTTCTCATTGGGTATCTCTATACCGAATAGACGAGCCATATTTCTGGTTTTCTTGGTGTTTTTTATTTCCTTTCGCTCCTCTCTTTCGAGCGGTGAAGTCCGCTCACTATACTCCTCATTTCTGCTTTTGCAAGTCCAAATTGACCATTTTTTTCAACTTTGGATAAATTTGGTTTTTTTCACCGTTCGACGTTTCCGGGGAAAAACAATCTGTTTTAAATTTGACAACAGGGTCACGAAAAGTAAAATGGTGGTCATGAGCGTGACACGAGTCAAGGTGCTGTTTCCGGGGATGGACAAGGAGCACCCGAGTTGGGATAAGGGAAAGGAAAATGCATTTGACAAGCCGGGAGAAATCCAGTTTATTGAGGACAGTCAATGCGAGGACTACGACTGGTTGGTCGTGTACGATGACGTACCGAAGCACGACACGGGAACCGTTCATAAGGAGATGGAACCATTGGCTTGTCCGTCGGAGCAGACTGTGCTTATCACGGCTGAGCCACCGACCATCAAAATATACCCGGAGTGCTACACGCGGCAATTTGGATATGTGCTCACCACGCACGACAAGCTCTACCTTCCCCACCGTCATTACAGACGAGGGAGGGGGTGCCTTCAGTGGCTAGCAGGGTACGGCAATGAAGAGGTGATACGTATGCCGGACTACCCCAAGAGTAAGACACTCTCCACTGTGTGCTCAAGCAAGATGATGAAGCATACGCAGCACTTCGAGCGTTACAACCTCACTCAATATCTCTCCCGACATCTGCCGGAGATGGAGTGGTTTGGGTACGGAGTGCGCCCTTTGTCCTGCAAAGCTGATGCGCTGAGCGACTACCGCTACCACATCGCCGTGGAGAACTACATTCACCCCTACCACTGGACAGACAAGATATCTGACCCGCTGCTCGGACTCTGCCTTACGTTCTACGCAGGCGATCCCTGTTTGCAGGAGATCTTCCCGCCGGAGAGCTTTGTACCCATCCCCATTGACGACCCTCCCGCCGCGCTTGAAATCATCCGCAAAGCTATCCGAGATAATGAATACAACAAGCGCCTCCCTGCCATCCGGGAAGCTCGTCGTCTTCTCGTCACAAAATACAATATGTACGAACAGGTCGTTGACCTCATCCGCAATCACTCCGGTCACGCCTCTCGTCCTCTTTCCCCTACCTTCATCCGCGGTCGTCACCGTCTCCGCAAAAATCCGCTCAATGCGCTTGAAGAATTTTCCAAACTCGTCCGCTTCCGCGTCCTCCAGCGAACCCGGTAATTACCTAGCACTTCCACCCCTCCTCCCCCTCAAGCCGGTTGTCAGATTCGAACTGACGACCGTCCGATTACAAATCGGGAGCTCTACCACTGAGCTAAACCGGCGAAGCGGGCGGATTCTACACGAGACCGAAGAGGGATGCAAGACTTTTTTAGAACGATGGAGGACTCCGCAATCGGACCGCATTGCCTCAAAAATAAAGTCACCGAAGGGACCTCAGAAACGAAGAAAAAGAATTTTCCGAAAGCTTGATGCCT
>CANQYL010000066.1 GCA_947628035.1 uncultured Akkermansia sp.
GTAACATTAACTATCTATTCTTAAAAACTCGCCAAATCTTTTTCCTGCGCCTCCAGCGAAATTGACGGAGACCCGTTTAAATCTCCATTTATTCACACGTGCCCCTATAAAATCTTCTCCGGGCTCATTTAATCCATTCCCCATGGACTTTGTCATGGACGATGGAAGCTGAGTCGGCGAGACAGCATGGCACAACCCCGGGAGCCCTCCGCGCGCAGCGCGCGAATTTTCTAATCGTAAATCGTAAATAGGCGCAGCCCCGCGCCTCCGCCTTCCTGCCGCTTTCTTTCTATCACCGCACCTGTGTTTCCGAATATTCCGCTGCGCATTTGCTCCGCTAGTTTGCGCCAACGGCGCGGAATTTTCCAAATCGTAAATCGTAAATCGTAAATCATCAACGGGTTATCGCTCAAGATTCGGTTTCCATCGTTCTGTGGGACGGGATGTGACTTTGCCTTGAATTTTCCTGCTTTTTGCTTTTCATGAGAGGCTAACGGGTGTAGAATGCAATCCAGAAGGATCATGAGAGCGCATCATTTATTGCTTATGGTGGTGGTCGGGTCGATGGCCGTGTACGGTGCGGGCGCCTGCGGGGCGACAGAGGGCAAAAAGAGCATGGGCGTACATGAGGAGGCACATTCGGAGCAGATCACCACAGTTCTCTGTCCCGAGGGGACGAATCGAGTGATGGCTGTGCAGTGGGATGGAAAACGTTTCCCCATTGTCATGGAGATGAAATGAAGATTTGAACACATGGAGGTGATTATATGATGAACGAGGAAAACAAGGGCACTCCCGCAGGAAAATACAGGAACCTTGCAATCATTGCGCACGTCGACCACGGCAAGACGACCCTCGTGGATCAGCTCTTGCGCGCCGGTGGTACGTACCGCGAAAATCAGGAGGTGCAGGATCGTGCCATGGATTCCATGGACCTGGAACGTGAGAAGGGAATCACCATCAAGGCTAAAAATACTTCCATCCGCTGGAACGGCTATGTCATCAATATCGTCGATACGCCGGGACACGCCGACTTCGGCGCGGAGGTGGAGCGCGTGATGAAGATGGTGGACGGTGTCATCCTGGTTGTCGATGCGTATGAAGGTCCTCAGGCCCAGACGCGTTTTGTATTGCGCAAAGCGCTGGAGGAGGGATTGCTGCCGATCGTCGTCATCAACAAAATCGATCGCCCGCACGCAGACCCGGTTAAGGTCCATGACGAGGTTCTTGAACTTCTGATGGATCTGGATGCCACGGAGGAGCAATTTGACGCACCGTTTGTTTATGGATCCGCCAAGGACGGGTATTTCATGACGAGTCTGGAGAATGAGCCCCCCGTGGACTGCACGCCTTTGCTCTTCAGCATCGTGAATCGCATACCGCCGCCGAAGGATGCCGACCCGGACAAAGATTTCAAGATGCTCATTTCTAACATCGACTGGGATGACTACGTGGGTCGCGTGGCGGTGGGCCGCATCTCCGCCGGACGCGTGCGCAAGGGGGATACTCTCTACCTGCTACGCCGTGACGGTAGTCGAGTGCCCGGGAAAGTCACACGCCTCTTCGAATACAGCGGTCTGCAGACGAATGATTCGACCGTGGGCGAGGCGGGGAACATCGTGGGCATCTCCGGTTTCGAGGATGTCGATATAGGAGAAACGCTCGTGCAAAATGCGGAGGATGAACCGCTTCCCTTCGTCCATATCGAGCCTCCGACGGTGCAGATGGATTTCAGCATCAACGACGGTCCCCTTGGCGGAAGGGATGGAAAAAACGTGACGAGTCGCGTCATCCGTGACCGACTGATGCGCGAGATGCGTACGAATATATCCATTAAGGTGGAGGACACGGAGCAGGCGGGTGTGTTCCGTGTGTCGGCGCGAGGTACCATGCAGGTGGCCATCCTGATGGAGCAAATGAGGCGTGAGGATTACGAAATCCTCGTGTCACGTCCACAGGTGATCATGCGTGAGGAAGAGGGACAGAAGTTGGAGCCTTTCGAGACGCTCTACATCGAGGTGCCGGATGAGTGTGCCAACGGAGTCGTGCGCATCTTGGGAAACCGCAAAGGTGTGCTGGAGAGTATGGAAGGTGTGGGTGCCGGAAGTGTCTCCATCAAGGCGTCTATTCCCACCCGCGGACTCATCGGTTTCGAGTTTGAACTCGTGAACCTCACCAGCGGACGCGGCATCTTCTCTCACCTCTTCAAGGAATACGCCCCGTATGCAGGGGATATCGTCACACGCCGCGGCGGCACGTTGGTTTCTCTGGAGGCCGGGATCGCTCGTCCCTATTCGTTGGAGGCGCTGGAGGAGAGGGGAACTCTCTTCATTGCTCCCGGTGATGAGGTGTATGAGGGGATGATTGTGGGCGAAACGGCAAAGCCCGTGGATATACCCGTGAATCCCACCCGCGAAAAACACCTCACCAACCACCGTTCGGCCACAAAAAATGAATCCGTCCAGCTCACGCCGCCGAGGGTATTCTCCCTTGAGCGGGCGCTGGAGTACATCGAGCCGGACGAACTTGTCGAGGCAACGCCTCACTTCATCCGCCTGCGCAAAAGAATCATCGATGCCACCGCTCGTAAACGGGCTTCTTTTCAAAATTCATGAATTCGCTTTGCTCCACTGCTGACTTTCTATCGCTGCTGCCCATGGCATGGGGAATGCCGGAATGGCTCGCCTGGCCCGACTGGCTCGCTTGGCCGGAGTGGGGCACCGTGACCTCAGGTCTGCTCTACATCGCCGCCGTTCTGTGTTTCACGGTGGGGATATTGGGTTGCGTGTTGCCGTATCCGGGTCACGCGTTTATTGTGGTGGGACTCGTGCTGTGGGCATGGGGAAATGGGGCGCCGTGGCCGTCGTGGTGGATGTGGACTTTGCAGGTGGTTCTGGCGGCATTCGGCAGTTTCACGGATTCGATTTTTGCGCTGTTGGGGGCAAAGCGATTTGGCTGCAGCAGGGCGGCGTTCTGGTGCAGTGCGTTGGGTATGATCGTGGGTATGTTCTTTCTCCCCTTGGGTCTGTTCCTAGGACCTTTCTTGGGAGCCTTTGCGGGGGAACTCATTGTGGCGCGGCGGAGTCTGGGAGATTCGACTCGTTCAGGTGCGGGCGCTCTCATCGGAGCCTTTGTCGGGATGGGGGCTAAATTCGTGGTAGCAGGGGTGATGTTGGCCATCTTTTTCCTGTGAGAAGATGGAAATTTTCGCTTTGGCGGAGGGAATTCTCTTGACCTGAGGAAAATGATGAGGTAAGCTTCTGCCCACGCAACAGTGGCGGGATAGCCAAGTGGCCTAAGGCAGCGGTTTGCAAAACCGCCATTCGTGGGTTCAAATCCCACTCCCGCCTTCAGAAGTCCCGCGTACGGTGAGCCTCCCCTTACCACGCGGCGATTTTTTTAGCACCAACACGCATCATGTGTATGCCGCACATCGGAATTTACGCCGGGAGTTTCGATCCACCTACGAACGGACACCTCTGGATGATCCGCCAGGGCGCCGCTCTTTTCGATGAGTTGGTTGTAGCTCTCGCTGTCAATCCGGACAAGAAGGCTTTCCTCTCCACGAGTGAACGGGAGGAGATCCTGCGAAAGATTGTGAGCGACATCCCGGGGAAGGTGCGTGTGGCGGTGGTGCGCCACGGGTTTCTTGTGGATTTTGCCCGCGAGGCCGGAGCTACGCATTTGTTGCGTGGCTTGAGAAATACGTCCGACTTTGAGTACGAGAAGACGATGGCTCGCATGAATGGTCGGATGGACAACGAGATCCAGACGGTTCTGATGGTGCCTCCGAGTGAGTTGGAGGAGATATCTTCTTCGTTGGTGCGTGGTTTTGTCGGCACCCCCGGGTGGGAGCGATGGGTGCAGGCTTGCGTGCCGCCCCAGGTGGCTAGCCTCATCCGATGCAAACAGCGGAATGAGTCCCCCGAAGCTCATTAGCCTTACGTTGCTCTATGATCTATTGGGACAACAACGCCACCACGGCCATGGCTCCGGAAGTGGAGGAGGCCATGAGACTTTTCTATCGAGAGTCTTTTTACAACCCATCCGCCGCGTACAGTGCGGCTAAAAAAGTGCGTCGCGCTGTGGATGAGGCGCGTGAAAAGGTTGCTGCCTTGCTGGGTGCGACGCCGGATGAGATTATCTTTACCTCCGGAGGAACGGAGGCCACCAATACGGTCTTGCGTCCCTTCAGACGAGTGCTATCTCCCGCAATAGAACATCCCGCAACTCTGCGCTCCATCAAGGGCAGGGAAACGCTCTGTCCGGTTCGTTGCAGCGGCGAGGTTGACGCACGTGCCTGGAAGCAACTCCTACCGGGGCATGACTGTGCTACGTTTGCGTGGGCAAACCACGAGACAGGTGTGGTGCAGCCTGTCGGGGAACTCTGTGGGGCAGCGGAACACGCGGGAGTTCTCGTCCACGTGGATGCCGTGCAGGCTGCGGGTAAGTTGCGCATCTCCCTGCATGACTTTCCGATTAACTATGCTTCGTTGTCCGCGCACAAACTGCATGGTCCCAAGGGAATCGGCGCTCTGTACGTGAAACGAGGAAGTGCACTGAGCCCGTTGCTGCTGGGCGGAGGACAAGAGGATGGCAGGAGAGCCGGCACGGAGAATGTGCCGGGTATCGTGGGATTCGGCGTGGCGGCCGAACTGGCTCTGCAGGTCGTCGACGACGATCGAAAAACCGCTCGCCTTCGCGATCGTTTCCTGGGAACCTTGAGGGCTGCCGGTGTCGAGGTGCAGGAGAACGGAGGAGAGGCAGCGCGCCTGTCGCACGTGCTGAATATGCGCATACCCGGTTGCAGCGCAGAATCGCTCACTTTGTTGTTGGAGCCAATGGGGCTTCTGTGCGCCTCCGGGTCGGCCTGCACGAGTGCGGAGCCCCACGCGAGCCATGTGCTGCTGGCGATGGGACTGAGCGACCGTGAGGCGAGGGAATCCCTGAGACTCTCGTGGAATCGCTACACGGACGAGAATGAGGTGGATGCCGCCGCTCAGATCTTTATCAACTGCGTTCGCAAACTGCAGGCGGTGCGCACATCGGAGGTACAGAACGTGGTCGTGTACACCCCGGGGCAGACCAACTCATGGGATGTAGGAAAAGCACCAGAAAAAATGCGGTATAAAAAAACTTGATTGCCAATGTCGTGCGTTAAAATAGTCTCCTCCACTCTCATAGCGAAGTGACTTCGGGCTTGCCATCGGAGAAAGAAGGTGTACAATTGGTGTCGATGGATTTTCGGAAAACAAACGCGAAGGGATACGAACTGCCGGCGGAGGCCTGGTGGTGGCGAAGTGTGTTGTGGTGAACTTTCCGGAATGACCAAGGCGCGTTGTGACGCGACCGACAATGAAAAAGCTCTGTAAGCGCTTTGGCACCGGTAAGCCAGAGCGCTTTTCGTTTATATTCCCCTCAAAAAACTTAATCGATATGTCAACCCCCATTAAGCTCAAACAAAGCTGCAAGCGCCTCGCAGAAGGCGATACCCAGACGCCCATACGTTTGTTCATGCAAATCAGCCGCCAGAATCCGCAGGCCATCCTGTTGGAGAGTGCGGAGGTGGACGGTCGTTGGGGACGCTACAGCGTGATCGCCACAGATTACATGTGTGAGTTCACGTGCCGGGACGGCAAGCTCTCTGTCGTGGTAAATGACCCCGCCGTGGAGGAACTGAAGGAGTATGACGGTCTCCCGTACATGGAGGGACTGCGCGCGGCGATGCACGGACTGGAGGTCGTGCCGGATGACCCGCAGATGGCGCCCATCACGCGCGCCCTGTACGGTTACTGGGGCTACGAGATGGCGGCGGTGTTTCAGCCGAAGTTGGCGGAGACGCTGGATGTGCGAGATGCCGAGAGCAGACTGGTGCTGGCGGCGACGGTGCTGGTGTTCGATCATGTGTACAACAAGCTTTATCAACTGAGCATCGGCAAACCGCGGGATATCGTGAATATGCCTGTGCTTATGAACTGCCACCCCGGCACCTTTGCCGTGGGCGAGACCGAACGAACTCCTGACGAGGAGGGTTACAGGGCGGGAGTCGAGAAGGTGCGCCGAATGTTGCACGAGGGAGAAGCCATCCAGGTGGTGGGCGCCACCCAGTGCAGCGCGCCGTTCGAGGGGGACAGCTTCACTCTCTACCGCCGTATGCGCAGTATCAATCCGTCGCCCTACATGTTCTACATGCGCTTCAACGATATGGAGCTCTTCGGCGCTTCGCCGGAGGTGATGGTGCAGTGCACGGGCGGCAAACTCTTGCTCTCCCCCATAGCCGGAACTCGTCGCCGCGGCAAAGATGCAGCAGAGGATGAACGTTTCGCCGAGGAAATGCTCGCCAGTCCCAAAGAGCGCGCCGAACACGTCATGCTCGTCGATTTGGGACGCAATGACCTCGGACGTGTGGCTGTCGGTGGCTCCGTTCAGGTGGAAAGACTCATGCACGTCGAGCGTTTCTCTCATGTCATGCACATGACCAGCCGGGTAACGGCCACGCTGGCTCCCGAGAAAGACGCTTTGGACGTTCTGGCCGGGGCATTTCCGGCGGGAACGGTGAGCGGTGCGCCGAAGGTACGCGCCATGCAAATCATTCGCGAGATTGAGCAGTTGCCGCGCGGTCCTTACGCCGGCTGCATCGGTTGGCTCGGTCTGGATCACGATGCCGTCCACCTGGACACCGGGATCACGATTCGTTCCATGTGGAGACGGGACGGCCGTGTGTTCTGGCAGATGGGCGCCGGTCTCGTGTATGACTCGGAGCCCAAATACGAGTGGATGGAGTGTCGAAACAAGGGACGCATCATCGACACGATTCTCTACACCGGTGAAGAATAACCCCACACCTAGCTTATGATTCTTTTTATCGACAATTACGATTCGTTTTCTTACAACATCGTGCAGTACTTCATGCGTACCGGACGTGAGCCCTTGGTCCTCACTAACGACAACCCTCGCGTGCTGGAGTTGGCTGCCTCGCCGGAGTTGGAGGCCGTGGTGCTCTCTCCGGGACCGAGCAATCCGGAACATGCCGGGCTCTGCATGGAATTCCTGAAACTCCTGCCACACCACGTTCCTGTGCTCGGCGTTTGTCTCGGACATCAATGCCTGGGCGCCGCCGCCGGTTGTCCCGTGGTTCGCGGTCCGAAAGTCATGCACGGCAAGACGAGTGTCATCACCCATGATGGCACGGGTATCTACACGGGGATCGCGAGCCCCATGCAGATCGGTCGCTATCATTCACTCGTGGTGAAGGTGCCGGATGAGCATCCCTTGTTGGAGGTTACCGCGCGCGATGAGGATGGTGAAGTGATGAGTATGCGCTACAAGGATCGGCCATGGGTCGGCGTGCAGTATCATCCGGAATCCATCCTCACACCGGACGGACTCCGATTAATCGCCAACTTTCCTATGACTGTCGTCCGAAGATAGGGAACACGAAGAATGCTCCGGGGTATCGGAGAAAGGAACGCTGCATCAATCTCACCGTACCATGAACGTGATCATCAAAGAAGACAGTGCTTACCTTTGCAACCGGGTATTCGCCCTTGCCCAATGTCAACTCAGTCCCAAGACCGAAGGAATCCTCCTGAGCAACTCACAGACGATAACCTTGCACCCGAGGCGCCGCAGGTCGCGGGGCGTGATGAACGACTAGGAAGTTATCCTCGACAATAATCGCATTTTATCACATACAACTATGACAACAGCTACTATACTCGATCGGCTCGCTGAGGGGTGCGACCTCTCTGCCGAGGAAGCAGACTACGCGTTTGCTCAACTCATGGACGGACAACTCACTCCCGCGCAATCCGGCGCGTTTTTGCTGACGTTGCGCGCCAAGGGAGAGACCGCCGGAGAGATGCACGCCGCCATCCAAAACGCGCTGCAGCGTGCCTGCCTCGTGGATGGGGTGAAGGGTGACTATGCGGATGTGGTCGGTACCGGCGGCGACGGGAAGCACAGCTTCAACTGTTCCACCGCCACGGCGCTTACGCTCGCCGGCATGGGCTACCGTATCGTGAAACACGGCAACCGTGCAGCTTCCTCATCCAGTGGCGCCGGTGATGTGCTGGAGCAACTCGGCTACCCTCTCGATCTCGATCCGGCGGGTATCCGCGAGTCGCTTGCCTCGTGCAATTTTGCTTTCGCCTTTGCTCCGCATTTCCATCCCTGCTTCAAGCATATCGGACCGATTCGCCGCGAGCTGGGTGTGCGCACGCTCTTCAATCTGTTGGGTCCCTTGATCAACCCGAGTCGCCCGCCGTTGATGATGCTGGGCGTAGCGGCGCCCAAGTTTGTGTCCCTGGTGGCGCACGCGTTGGCGCAGAGCGGCAGTTACAAGCGCGCGTACGTTTTCTGTGGAGCGCAGGATTATGATGAACTCACCCTCTTTGGTCCCGCCACGGCTTGCAGGGTGCAGGGCGACAAGGTGGAGCATCTTTCGCTCGACCCGGTTCAATGGGGATTCACGACGCCTCCGTCCTCTCCTGATGATTTGCGTGTGGAAAGCAAGGAGGAGGCTGCCTCCGCGCTGCGCGCAATTCTCTCCGGTCAGGGCGCTCCCGCCATGCGGGACATGGTTGCCTTCAACGTGGCGCTGGGCGTTCGCTTGTTTGAGCCGGAGTTGCCGGAGTCGGAATGTGCGCGACGTGCACGGGAGGCTCTGGCGGCCGGGGTCGGCATGAAGGTGGTGGAGCAGTGGAGGAAAGAGTCATGAATTTGCAACGTTTCATCGATGCCAAGCAGGTGGAATTGCGAGCTCTGCGTGCGAATATGCCACGGCCGCTCGCGTCTCCTCGTCCCGATTTCGCGGAGGCTCTGCGCGCTCCTCTCCCGGCTGGACAATCGCTGCGGGTGATAGCCGAAATGAAGCGAAGTTCGCCCTCGGCAGGGGTGATCAACGCTACTGCGAACCCTCGACAAATAGCTGAGTGCTACGCCGCCGGCGGGGCTGCGTGTATGAGCGTTCTCACCGAGCGCGTGTATTTCCATGGTGGATTAGAGGACCTCGCGGAAGCAAGCTCTGCCGGTCTCCCTCTGCTGCGCAAGGACTTCATTTTCGACGAGCTTCAGGTTCGCGAAACCTTTGCCACGCCCGCGAGCGCCTTGTTGCTGATTGTGGCGCTCACGCCGGACGGAGGCAGACTGCGCGCCTTGCGAGAATTGGCGGAAGAGCAGGGGATTCATGCCGTGGTGGAGATTTTTTCGGAGCAGGAGCTGACCCTTGCCCGCGAGAGTGGGGCTCGCATCATTCAGGTCAACGCACGCAACCTCGAAACCTTTGCCACCGACCGCACGGCGGGCCTTCATTTGGCTTCGCTTCGCGCGCCGGATGAAATTTGGATCGCCGCCAGCGCCATGAGTGAAAGAAGCCACCTCCTGGATGCCGCCGCCGCCGGCTACGATGCCGCACTGGTCGGCACGGCTCTGATGAAATCTCGTAACCCGATGCTGAAATTGCAACAACTCCTCTATGAATAAAAAGCTTCCCTTTTTGAAAGTGTGTGGACAGACGCACGCCGGCACCGTGGATGCTTCGCTCGCGCTCGGCGTGCAATACATCGGCTTCATCTTCCATCAAGGCAGTCCGCGCAGCATCACTCCGGAGCGTGCCGCCTCCATCCACACCCGCTTCACGCGGCGTGTCGGCGTGTTTGTCCGGCAACGGGCAGCGGAAATAAGAGACATCATGCAGAGGGCTCAGCTTGATTACGCCCAGCTGCACGGCTCTCAAACCATCGAGGACGCCCGACAAATAGGTCCGCAGCGAGTCATCCGCACCATTTGGCCGGAGCACTGCGGAAGTGCCGCTGCTTTGCAACAGAGGGTGAACGAGTGGGAACCATACTGCTCCATGTACTTGTTGGATGCCGGCTCAAATGTCGGCTCCGGAGGAACGGGTAAATGTCTGGATGTCCGGCAGTTGGCTCACGTGCAATTTCCTCATCCATGGATTCTCGCCGGTGGGCTGAATGCTCAGAATATCCCCCGCCTCCTCACTCTTTGCCAACCGGATGGGATCGACCTGAACAGCGGAGTGGAAATAGCCCCCGGATTGAAGGATCCGGTGAAACTCCTCGCCGCCGTTCACGCATGCAGGATAGCTTCCTCCCACTCTTGATCCCCAGTTCATGGACGATGGAGGCAGAGCCGTCGAGACGGCATAGCATAACCACCAACCTTTCTAATTTTTCATCACTTCTGTTCCGAAAATTCCGCTGCGCTTCCATCGTCCATAAGGACCGTCAGGTGCTCAGACGAGTACGACGGCGTGCTTGGCTAGCTCATCGCGCAGTTTTTCGGCCTCTCCGGCACGGAAGGGAGTACCATTGCGGATGCGGGCGTTGAGAGTGCGCGGTTCTATTCCGAGCAAACGAGCGACCTCCGTTTTGTTGAGTACTTTGCTGGCTTTCTTGAGAGTTGATATATCCGGCGTTGGCGGCACAAAGGATGCATTGACTCCTAGTTCTGCTTCGATGTAGCAAGAGATCGCCTCGTTGATTTCGCGCAAGGTCTCCTCCTGTGGTTCGCCGTGAGCGGAGCACCCGGGAAGCACCGGAACCGTGGCGACCCAGATTTCATCGTCCGAGTCCCAGTCCAGTTTTATTGGGTAGTGAAATGCTTTCATGTTTTATTTTTTGTTAAAGTAGTCTCTGATTTGTTTGATCTGATAGCGTTTAGCTTTTCCGTTTTCGCTGACCTGTAAATTGAAAGACTGCGCTCCTTCTTTCCGGAAGTGGTAGTGCGAGCCCCTCACCCTTTTGACGATGTACCCGCGAGACAGCAGAAACTGCGAAAAGCTCCTCGAATGTGATGTTGCCATCGGAGTTACTGTCGAGGATTTTTTCGGTGCGTTTGCCACGCTTCGTCATGGGGTTATTCTATTGCCTTTTTTTATTTCTGATTCAAGAAAAACTTTTCCTTTTTCAGAAAAAATACAGAAAGGAATGGATTTTCCTGCTGGTATTCAAATCGTCGATTAGCCATCCCTGCGGGTTAGCTAAACGGTCATACCGCCCGCTTCGCGTGCGCTCTACTCGGGACCATCGGGCGTTTTCTTCTCTCGCCGCTTTCTGGCTATTCTCTACGCCCATTCTCGAAAATTCCGCTGCGCTCCCGCTCCGCATCCCCGCGCGTAGCGCGCGAATTCCCTGAAATCGTAAATCGTAAATCGTAAATCGTAAATCATTGACATCCCATAAGGATCACTGAATGGAATCTATCAGTATTCTTTGATCCCCGCGAGCTCTATTTATAATGCAGATAACAAGTCTGGTTTTCTGAACCCCAAATTCCTAAACCCTATTTTTAGGAATCCCTCCCACCAAACCCCGTTATTATGCGCATGACGTCGTCATATTGACCACGTTATGGGATGCTAATGATCGTAAATCGTAAATAGGCGCCTCCGGCGCCCCGTCTTGCCAGAAACGAGAAACCGTGGTACAATGCGTCTCACATGATGACATTCTACGAGGAATTGCAATGGCGCGGGCTGATCAATCAGATCTCGGATGAGAAGTTGATTGAGAAGCTGAATGCGGGCGGAATGACCTTTTACATCGGCACCGATCCCACGGCCGGGAGCCTGCACTTGGGGCATTACTCGAGCTTTTTGATCACGAAACGTCTGCAGAAGGCGGGGCATCATCCGTTGCTGCTGGTCGGACTGGCCACGGGTCTCATCGGGGATCCTCGTGGCACCGTGGAGCGTGAGCTGCAGCAGAAGGAGGAGGTGATGCGCAACTACGAGAGTCTGCGTGCGCAGGTGGAGGACCTTTTTGGTTTCGAGGTGGTGAATAATTACGATTGGATCAAGGACCTCAACGTCATTGATTACTTCCGCAACTACGGCAAATACATCAACGTGGGCTATATGCTCAGCAAGGACCACGTGCGCCGCCAGATGGAGACCGGTATCTCCTACGCCGAGTTTTCCTACATGCTCATTCAGGCCATCGATTTCAAACACCTGCACGAGACGCGTGGGGTGGATCTCCAAGTGGCAGGAAGTGACCAGTGGGGCAACATCACCACCGGCATTGAGCTCATTCGTAAGACGACAGGAGACGAGGTGTTCGGTCTCACCATGCCGCTCGTGACGGACAGCCAGGGCAACAAGTTCGGCAAGAGCGAGGGAAATGCCCTCTGGCTGGACAAACAGCGCACGAGTCCGTACGAGCTCTACCAATTCCTTATCAACTCGGAGGATTCACAGGTCATCACCTACCTCAAGCGGCTCACCTTCCTCACTCCGGATGAGATTTCGGCGATCGAGACTGAGCATACCGAACACCCGGAAAAGAGAATCGCTCAGGAGGCGCTCGCTCGCGAGATCATCACGGACCTCCACGGTCGTGAGGAGTACGAGCATGCCGTGGATATCAGCCGTAAACTTTTTGCCGGTGAGTACGCCGGACTCGATCTTCGAGATATCCGCAGCGCGTTTCGTGGGGCTCCGCAGGTGAAGCTGAAGGAGGGAATGCCCTTGGTGGATATGCTGGTGGACGCGAGGATCTGCTCTTCCAAGCGTGAGGCGCGAGAGTTCATCGGCAACGGTGCTATCAGTCTGAATGGCGAGGTGCAGAAGGAGCCTGCCATCGGGCTTGCTCGTAGCATGGCCTTGCAGGGTGAGTTGCTCATTATTCGGCGTGGAAAGAAAAAGTTTTACCTTGGTTTGTTTGAATGAAGCAGGTGCTCACGGGAATGCTGGCATTGACTCTGACCGCTGTCGTAAGCTACGGTGAGGGTGCGTTGGTGGAGCGGCAACGACCGGGTGTCTCGGAGTGGATGGCTCTGCCGGAGCAACGAAAGGAGGAGCAGAGCGACGCTGTGAAAAGGGTGATGCTGGAGCGCATGATACGCCTCAAGGAGGAAAAACACCGGATTTCCCGAGAAAATTCGGAGCATTGCTTCAGACGAGCCAAGGAGCTCGGAGCCCCGCCGGCTTTTGTGAATCTGCTCGAGAGAGAGACTGCCGGAAATCTGGTGGGCAGGGAAGTATATGCACACAATGAGGAGATGAAGCGACTTCTGCTGCTTTACGGAGTGGACGAGTTGCAGGTACGTCTCTTTGTGGAGGATATGAAATGCAGTGCCGCTGAGGCCTCTTCCATTGCAGCGTGGCTGCCGGTTCATGACGTTTTTGAGGTCGTCCCGGTAAAGGTTAACATGGACGAGAAGGAGATGCGTCAACAGTTGACGGTGCTCCGTGAGGTCTATGGACATATGGCAGACGTGTACAAGGACGTGAAGAACCGCGAAACCGCTGAAGCCGCAGCGGAGTCTCTCCTGCCTCTCCTGTCAAAACTGCGTCCGACGGCGAGCTTGCGTTGCATCCTTTCCCGCATTGAAAAAGATCGTGTCCCGCTCTATCGCGAAATTGTCGTTCCCGCCAAAGATCAACTTGTGCGGCAGAGAGCCCTCCTGCGCGAATCCAACTTCTACGGTTCGCACCGTCTCGCCGCTCTTGACTCTCTCCTCTGCGCCTGACCTGCGCCCCCGCTGCGCATATCCCGCGCGTAGCGCGCTAGCATCCAAATCGTAATTCTGCCATCTCGAAAAACTCAATTTTATAGGGAACGAAAGAGCAATAAGAGTCGCCTTCTCCTCCTT
>CANQYL010000067.1 GCA_947628035.1 uncultured Akkermansia sp.
CGTGCTCCGTGTGCCTTGGCAAGATCCAGCATATTGAGAGCTCCTAACACGCAGGTGCGGGTGGTGTCGATGGAGTGGCGTCCCTGATACGCGGGAGGCGAAGCGGGGCAGGCGAGGTTGTAGATCTCATCCACGTGTTCACCCGGGTCAAAAGTGCTGCACACATCGTGCTCCACGAAGCGGAAATTAGAATTTCCTATCAATTCCGCGATATTCTCCATACGCCCGGTGTAATTGTTATCCAGACAGATGACGCGCCGCCCCTCCCGCAGCAAGCGCGCGCAGAGGTTGGAGCCCAGGAATCCGGTGCCTCCTGTGATGAGAGAAGTAATCATAAAAGATTTTATCCGCGGCAGTGTATCTCTTTTTAAAGGAGATGTCCAGACATTTTTTGTTATCGAGTCAAAATTTGCTTGCCAGAAAGACAAGGTTTTTGTTGTTTTTTGCGCCGAAAATTTCTCGGAGCACAATATATGTTATAGCATTAAAATCAATTAACAAGAAATTTAATTAGGAGGATTTCTATCCTTCACATTCAAGAATATAAGAAGAGAAATTCTTTTTCTTAAAAATAAAAAATAAAACCCAAATTAAGCCCAGTCGTGAAAGATGCCTCTTTTCGTTTTTATTGAAAAATCAGCTTTGTAAATAATTTATATAGAATAAATTATAGTTTTAAACGCGGTGTATCTCCTTTAAAAAGAGATACACTATCGCCGACGTGCCTCATAAAAGGGAGCAGCAACGGAGAAAAAGATTTTCAAACATGGAGAACGGAGAGCCAGTCAGGCCAAGGGTATCTGTGATCATGCCTGTGTACAACACACGGCAAGATTGGTTAGATTTGGCTATTAGAAGCATCTTAGGGCAAACGTTCAAAGAATTCGAACTAATCATCATTGATAACGGTTCGGACGAAGCCACGCAGCGCCGGCTCAGCGGGTACCGGGATGCGAGGATCATACTTTTGCGACTGGATAGGAATATGGAAGCAGCCGTGGCACGCAATGAGGGATTAAAGATAGCGCGCGGAGAATACATCGCTCTCATGGACTCGGACGACATTTCTCTGCCGGAGAGATTTGAAAAACAGGTAGAGTACATGGAGAGCCATTCGGATATCGGTGTACTTGGCGCGTGTGTCAGCGATGCCCATAACCCCGATAAAATCGTGAGGACGAAGAGTTGTCTCAACTCTCGCCAGATCGAATGCCACCTGATGCTCGTTGGTAACGTGTTTTGCTCCTCTACCCTGATGTTCCGCGCTGAGGTGCTGCACCAGATGGGAGAGCATTTTTCTCCGGATTTTTTCCCCGCCGAGGACTTCAAGTTTCTTGCTGACCTCATTGGCAAAACGAGTTTTGCCAAACTTGATGAACGGCTCGTTCTCTACCGCTTTCATTCTCCCAACTGCTACAAGGACGACCAAAAGGTTCTCTCCTGCCGAATCCAGGCCAAGGTGCTTTGCCTTCTCTATGGCGTCTCCCAAGAGGATGCCCTTCTCTTTGTCCATGCTCTCTATGCACGCCCCATAACGGACGACCCGGAGCGCCTCTGCGCTGCTTTCCAGCACATCTTCTCTCAGCTTACAGCACATGACTACCAGTCTGCTGATGTCATGACCTCTCTTCAACTGGCTGCACGTAAAATCTTCTATCGTACGAAGTCCTTGCGCAGGCAACTCCTTCTTTTTCGCTCTTCGTTTGGTCGGGAGTTTCACGTGGGACTTTTCCGGCGCGTATGGTGTCTTTTTACTCGTGGCATTTTATCATTCTGACGTTTATTCCATAATATGAAAGTAGTGATTCTAGCAGGTGGGCTTGGTACTCGACTCGGCGAGGAGACGCAGGTTATTCCCAAACCCATGGTACAGGTCGGCGGGCATCCCATTCTATGGCATATCATGAAAATCTATTCCCATCATGGTTTTCATGACTTTGTCATCCTCACGGGGCACCTTTCTCACGTTGTCAAAAACTTCTTTGTCAATTACTACGAACGTTACTCAGATCTAACGGTCGATATGGAGTACAATACGGTGAAGCTCCACAAGGTGCGCACTGAGCCATGGATGGTTTCCTTGCTCTACACCGGTGAGCACACCATGACGGGTGGTCGTATCTCTCGCGCTCGCAGATACATCGGCGATGAGCCTTTCCTTCTCACCTATGGCGACGGAGTAGCCGACGTGGATATAGCCAAACTACTGGATTACCATCGTGCATCCGGCAAGCTCTGCACGTGCACTGCCGTGCAGGTGGCAGGGCGTTTCGGTTCCTTAGCTATTGATGCCCACGGTTCCGTCGGAGGCTTCTCGGAAAAGCCGATGGATGACACCAGCTGGATCAATGGAGGATTCTTTGTCTGCCAGCCGGAGGTCTTTGACTACATTAGCAGTGGAGATGACGTGATTTGGGAACGCGAACCGTTGGAGAAACTGGCGGTCGCCGGACAGCTGGGCGCCTACAAACACCGAGGCTTTTGGCAGTGCATGGATACGCAACGCGATAAAGCGATGTTGAACGGTCTCTGGGAGCACGGGGATGCGCCATGGAAAGTTTGGTCATGAATACAAGGAACACAAAAATCCTTCTCACGGGCGCTTCGGGTTTCATCGGCTCGCAGGTACTGGCAGAACTGCTCAGGAAAGGGCATGAGGTGCATGCGTTGGTGAACAGTGGACAACTCTCTGAACGGGACGGGCTCACAGTCCACCGGCTCGATTTGCTGGATGCAGCCGCGGTGGAATCATTCATGGCGGAGCAGAAGTTCACACATCTGCTGCACCTGGCGTGGTATGTAGGCAAGAAGCTCCATGTGCATGAAAACAACGTGGATTGGTTGGCGGCGAGTCTGCTCCTGCTAAAAAGTTTTGCGCACCACGGGGGCAAACACTTCCTGGGGGCAGGCAGTTGCTCGGAATACGAGTACCGGTACGGATTACTCCGGGAAGACGAGACTCCCACCAATCCCGGAATACTCTATGGCAATGCTAAAAATGCCCTTTTCCACATGGCTGACGTCTATTGTGCTCAAGCAGGGATACGTTTTCAATGGCCACGCATCTTCAACCTGTACGGTCCGGGGGAGAAGCCGCAAAGACTCATGCCCTCGGTGATTCTTTCCTGTCTGCGCGGAGAAGATGTACGCGTGAGCGACTGCATGAACTTTTTGGATTACCTGCACGTAGGGGACACGGCACGGGGGATTGTGGACGTGTTTGAGAGCGAGCTAACCGGAGCGGTGAACATTTGCTCCGGTAAACCGGTGCAGCTGCGCAGCATCGTGAAATATATCGCTGAGCTCACGGACTTTGACGGCGTCATCCTCTGGGGCGCCGTCCCGGCTGCTTTTGACTATGAAGTTGTCGTGGGAGACAATCACAAGCTACGATCCATCGGCTGGCAGCCTCAGTACGACCTGATCAACGGACTACAAAATACTATCAACTATTGGAAAGAGCATGTATAACGACGCATACAAAGGCAAGACGGTGCTGGTGACCGGTCACACCGGCTTCAAGGGCTCCTGGCTGGCGATCTGGCTCACGATGATGGGAGCGAAGGTTGTAGGCTATGCGCTGGACCCGTATTCAAAGAAGGGGAATTACTGTGCCTCGCATCTGAGCGAGCACCTGCACGCTGACCTGCGTGGGGATGTGCGGGATTTGGACACCCTCGGCGCCGCCATCGAGAAGTACCGGCCCGAGATTGTCTTTCACCTGGCAGCGCAAGCTCTCGTACGAACCTCTTACGAGCAGCCCAAGAACACTTTTGAGACGAATATCATGGGCAGTTTGAATGTGCTGGAGTGCATGCGGAAGTACGATTGCCTGAAGACAGCCGTCATGATCACCTCGGACAAGTGCTACGAGAACCGCGAGCAAATCTGGGGCTACAAGGAGACAGATCGTATGGGCGGCGAGGATCCCTATTCAGCATCCAAGGGATGCGCGGAGCTGATGATTCACGCCTACCGGCAATCCTACTTCAACCCGGCGCGCCACGCGGAACATGGCAAAGCCGTGGCGTCCGTACGCGCCGGCAATGTCATTGGCGGCGGCGATTGGTCGGATAACCGCATCATCCCGGACTGCATCCGCAGCATTGAGGAGGGACTGCCGATTCAGGTGCGCAACCCGAAAGCCACGCGTCCGTGGGAGCATGTGCTGGAGCCTCTCTCCGGTTACCTGCGGGTGGGGCAGCGTCTCATGGAAGACCCGGTGAGGTATGCGACCTGCTTCAATTTCGGGCCGCAGCTCAAGGCGAACAAGACGGTGATGGAGGTGGTGCAGACTCTCGTGGAGTACTACGGCAAGGGGAGTGTGGTAGATGCCAGCGACCCGAATGCTGTGCATGAGAACACGCTGCTGAATCTGGATGTGACCAAGGCATACACGATGCTGCAATGGGAAGCCAAGTGGGGTCTGCAAGAAGCAGTGCACAAGACGGTGGATTGGTACAAGGAAGCCCTCACGACAAAAGATATGTACGACTTCTGCGTGAAGCAAATCAACGAACATGGAGACCACTTCGCCCGGTAACCTCGTGCTGGGTGCAGGTATAGCCGGTATCTCGGCGGCCTGGCATCTGCAGCAGAAGGGGCAACAGAGCGTCATTCTGGAAAAGGATGATGACTGGGGCGGTCTGTGCGGCTATTTCGTGATAGATGGCTTCCGTTTCGACCGCTTTGTTCACTTCTCCTTCACGCCGGATGAGAAGATGGCGGCGCTCTTCGAGGAGTCTTCTCCTCTCTATGCGCACCCGCCGGTTTCTTACAACTACTGGCACGGGTACTGGCTGAAGCACCCGGCGCAGAACAATCTGGCGCCTCTCCCCACGGAGGAGAAAGTACGCATCATCGAGGATTTTGTGAACCGCCCGCGCAAGGAACCTGCCGACATCTCCCGCTACGATGAATGGCTATGCGTGCAGTATGGCAACTACTTTGCCGAACATTTTCCCTTTGCCTATACGCGCAAATACTGGGGACACGAGGCGAGTGAGCTGGAGACGCGCTGGGTGGGGAATCGTCTGCACGTTTCCCCGCTGGCCGAGGTGTTGCGTGGCGCCTTTGCCGAGCAAGAGGAAAATTTCTACTACACCACCTTCATGAAGTACCCGAAGAAGGGGGGCTTCCGGAGCATTCTGGATCGCTGCCGCGAGGGATTGGATATCCGCTTCCGTAAGAAGGTGGTGGCTATTGAACCACGGGATCAAACCGTTTGTTTGCAAGACGGTTCGCGGCTCTCTTATGCGCGCCTCTTTTCCTCCCTTCCCTTGCCGGAAATGGTACGGCTTGTCCCCGATTGCCCGGAGGATGTGCAGGAGGCGTCTGCGCAGCTGACTTGGACCTGCGGTTACCAAATTTCGCTCGGCTTCAATCGTCCGGACGTGGCAAAGCATCTGTGGTTTTACATCTACGACGAGGATGTTCCCCCGGCACGGGTCTATTCGCCGAATCTGAAATCACCGGATAATGTGCCGGAGGGCTGCTCTTCCCTGCAGGCTGAGGTTTTCTACGCTAATGATACCGTCATCCCTCCGGCCGCAGAGGTGCTTGAACTTACCGTGGATCAATTGAAGGGCATCTGCGGCTTTTCAGATGCCGATGTCGTCGTCCGCGATATCCGCTTCGAGCCCTACGCCAACGTCTCCTTCACGCCATCTATCTACACCGCCCGCGAGCGCGTCCTCACTTGGCTGCGTTCCCTCAACATCACCCCCATCGGTCGCTTCGGTCTCTGGGATTACCTCTGGAGCCATCAAGCCTTCGAGAGTGGGAGAAACGCTATCGTGAAAAACGTGTGTGAATCTGCTGCACTGCCCAACATCTGTATACAATGAAGGATACCGATATAAAAACGCCACGAAAAAGAACAGCTGCCGGAGGAAAGGATTCTCGCGACAGGAATAAAGAGTTGGTCGAATCGGTGCAACAACTCCGGGAGAAGACGGACGAACTGCTCAAGATTGTGCAGCAGACCTACGCGAGAACAAGCGATTTGTGGAACTCGGGGTACACCCCTCTGCGCTTTTATGGCTCCAAGTTTGAGAAAGAATTTCTTCAGCCTTTTTTTGATTATGTGGAGCGTCCCGATTTCGAAGATCGGTATCTTTCGCTCATTCATGGTATGTCTCCCGCTTCCATTCGCGAGTGTAATAAGGTATTAGCTCGGATTCGTTATGTTAAGGGGCATCGTGAATCACCACGCTACAATTTCTTATCGTCGGAAGAACAGCTTCAGAAAGTTAAACTTCAAACCGATTTCCGCAATCGAATCCTCCAGATAAGCGATCAATTATTTGCCTACGACCAGTATTTGCTTCCCATTAACCATTTCGAGGTGTGCGTCTTCCTCTACAAGCATGGTATAGACCTGGTAAGGGATAAGATCTGTCTCAGAGATAAAACCATTATTGATGCGGGAGGCTTCATCGGTGACAGCGTCCTCGTCCTGCAAGAATATACGGATAAGCAAATTTACTCCTTTGAGGTGAATCCAAGCAATGTTGAACTTTTTAAGAAGAGCGTCGAATTAAATCACTTATCATCCAAGGTGACGCTGGTTGAAAAGGCGCTTTGGAGCAAAAGAACCACTCTGAAGTTCAACCTGTGTGGATCGGCTTCTTCTCTGAAGAAATTGCACGGCATTTCCTACGAGCCGAAAACTGTCAAAGTGCCCACCATCTCGTTGGATCGTTTTGTCAAAGAAAATCAGCTCGAAGTGGGGCTGATCAAAGTGGATCTGGAGGGAGCAGAATCGGAATTTTTAAAAGGAGCTAAACACACTATTAAAACTCAGAAACCGGTTCTGCTGTTGAGCATCTACCATAAGCCTTCCGATTTCTTTGAACTCAAACCAATGCTTGAATCATGGGTACCGGATTACGAGTTTTCTATCTTCAACCCTGTCGATAACGGTATTCTTCTAGAAACGATGATCATTGCTCAAAAAAAGCCCCAACCGGTGACGGGGGAAGAAAAATGAACTGGGCATAAAGATATTGTCAGATTTACACAGAATAAACACACAACATGAGATATGGAATTAGTTGGTTACGCACCAGAGGAGAAGTTGATTGTACTATTAAACATTCGTAAGAAATGATGAATAACGATAGAAATTCCGAGGAAAGAGCGGCTGCTGAGAAAGAAAGGCCACTCTACAGAGATCAGGAGGAGGAGGTTGAACTCATGCATCAGCTTTTGGAAAAGACAAATGAGCTGTCACAAAAGTTGGGTGAGCTCTCTAACTATAGACATATGATAGATGATAGTTTCATGGCAGGGCAAAATCTTCTGCTAAGAAGGCTATTTGATGCTATTTGTTATAACGCAAATCGCAAAAAATACTACAAATATTGTTTCTTATCTAGGATTCTATTTGGAGAAAAACGAAGGGTGTATCAACAGAAGCGAGATGTCATAAAAGAACATCTAAACAACCTCCAGCTATACTGGAAGGATTAAATAAACGAGATTTAGTGCATTAATCGACGGATAAAAATGCGAAAAGAAAGGACTTCTAATTCAACATAAAATAATTATGCAAGAACCTATAATCATAGCAGAAATTGGGTGCAATCATAAGGGTGATATGGATATTGCTCACGACATGATAAAATTGTTGAGTGTTTTCAGAACGTTCAACAAAGATGCACGCATAGATATTGTTAAATTCCAAAAACGGACGAACAAAGAACTGTTAAGTCCCGAGGAATATAACGCCCCACACCCACATCCAGAGAACAGCTACGGTAAAACGTATGGTGAACACCGGGATTTCCTAGAATTTAATCTGGAGCAAAATATGCAACTGAAAAAGTGGTGCGAGGAGGAGGGATTGATATACTCCACTTCCATATGGGATTTGACCGCAGCCAAAGAAATCGTCTCTATGAATCCCAAAATGATCAAAGTACCCTCAGCTAGTAATTTAAATTTCCCCATGCTGCGCTATCTTCGGGACTGTTATTCCGGTGAAATACATCTTTCTTTTGGCATGACCAATAAGGAAGAGGAAAAAAGGATCATTGATTTTTTTAAAGAGAAAAATCGGGTAAAAGATTTGGTGATCTACGCCTGCACTTCGGGCTACCCTGTGCCATACGAAAATATCTGCCTGAACGAGATCTTACGACTTAGGAAAGAATATGGCAAAGACGTGAAGGGGATAGGGTTTTCAGGGCATCATTTGGGAATTGCCGTTGACATAGCGGCACTCGCATTGGGAGCAACCTATTTTGAACGCCACTTTACTTTTGATAGGACGTGGAAGGGTACAGACCATGCGGCATCATTAATACCCCATGAAATGATGAAATTAGCGTGTGATTTGAGACATACAGCTATGGCTTTGGCATACAAAGAGAAGGATATCTTGGATATTGAAGAGATCCAACGCAAAAAATTAAAACACATTGTAACCCTATAAAAGAACAATATGAATATTGCGTTTATCCCCGTGCGCGGAGGCAGCAAGTCGATCCCCCTGAAAAATATCAAGCTGTTAGCGGGCAAGCCGCTGGTGTACTGGACCGCTGCAGCCGCTGATACTGCCGCGTGTATCGATAAGGTCGTCATTGCAACTGACAGTCTGAAAATCAAACAGGTTGTCAGTACGTTCGGTTTACTCAAAGTAGAGATTTATGATCGAAAAAGCGAAAATGCCGAGGATCATTCCTCAACGGAAAGCGTGATGTTGGAATACATCAACGCGGTGAAACTGGGAGGTAACGATGTATTTTTCCTCATCCAAGCCACCTCCCCGTTGCTTAAAAGCAGCCACATTGAAGAGATGTATAAACAATTTGTCTGCGATGGAGCAGATTCTGCCTTGTCATGTGTGCGCAACAAACGTTTTTACTGGTCTAAAGAGGGACATCCTCTCAACTATGACTATAAGAGACGACCGAGACGGCAGGATTTTGAGGGTATGCTGATGGAAAATGGGGCCTGTTATATCAATTCAGTTGACAATATTCTAAGGGATAGAAATAGGTTGTCCGGCAAGATATCAGTTTTTGAAATGCCGGAGTACACGGCTACAGAAATTGATGAACCGGACGATTTCTTGTTGATTGAAAAATTAATGGAAAAACATAAAGATGATTAAACTTTTTGCATCAGATGTCGATGGAACCCTCACTGACGGTTGTATGTACTATGCAGACAACGGGCTTGAGTTGAAAAAATTTAATTTCCGAGACGGTCATGGATTCCAACTGCTTAAGATATCGGGCATTAAAACGGCTCTCATCACGTCTGAAACTTCACCGATAGTAAAAAAAAGAGCGGACAAATTAGGCATCGATCATCTCGCTATGGGATGCAAGGATAAGCTTCTGTACGTGCAATGTTTGTGTGAGAATTTAGATATTTCTTTGCACGATGTCGCTTATATCGGGGACGATGTGAATGACTTGGAATTGCTTTCAGCCGTCGGAGTTGCTGCGTGCCCTGCAGATGCGCATCAACAAGTGAAGACAATCCCAGGAATTAAGATCCTATCACGTCACGGTGGAGACGCAGCCGTGAGGGAGTTTATTGATTCCCTTTTGAGACAAAGTGAACCTTCTAGCGATGGACAGCAAGCAGACAAAGGTCCCATTACGACGATAACTAGCCACGGTCAGCTCCCCCGTCGAAACTCGAATACGCCAACATCTTAATGATTATCTCTTACTTGGTAGGTACTGAATCATACCCATTAACTTCCCCACATCTTAATTTTACTAATCTATCTATTCGCATGAAAGTTTCTGTTCGAACTCCTATTTACAATCATAGTGTTACTTACGTTTGCCGATGCATCGAATCTCTCAAAAATCAGATATTTATAGATATAGGAATTATTTTGTTATATACTTCAAAAATGTAGGTTATGAAAAGGCTATGAAAGCTGGTCTTGATGTCGCTATGGAGAATATATCGGAGTCGTAGAGTTTTGATGACTCCCTCCTCTTATAAATTATCCTAATAAAGTAAACTGAGCAATGAAAGACACCATCCATTTAGCCATTATAAGTTCCAATGACTATGCGCCATACATGGCGACAACCTTAATGTCTGTATTAGATCGGTTGGACAAGAAAAGGAGCTGTCATATTTACGTGTTGACTCAAGATCTAACTAGATCAGCACAAAAAAGGCTAAAGAAACTGCGACGAATTCATGATTTCGAGATTGACTACATTTATATTAATGACTCAGACTTAGATTTCATCAAAGGCGTAAATGTTCCCTACTATATTAATCGATTGGCTGCATCTAGATTGCTTCTTCCTTCTATATTGAATAAATTAGATAAAGTAATTTGCATAGAATCTGATTTAATTTTTCTTGATGATATTGCTAAACTATATGATACAAATATAGGGGACAATTACATTGGTGCAGTTGAAGATTTCGCTAGGAAAGTTCATGCTAAGGATTTATGGGGTAATGATAAGGATATATATTTTAATACTGGAGTAATTCTTATTAACCTGAAGAAATTGAGGGAAATAAACTATAAAAATAAGTTAGTTCAGGGAATTGTACACAATGCGTCAAGGTACAAACTGCAAGAGCAGTGCATTATGAACGATGTGTATAAAGGTCATATACAACGTCTTGATATCAAGTGGAATTTTTATCATGAATATTACCCGGTTGAGTTAAAACAACGAATTGGGTTTCAAGCCGAAAGCGAAAAAGAGTATTTGAATGCAGTCACGGCCCCCTCTGTTATCCATACTCCAGGAGCTGACAAAATGTGGCATCCCCACTATCAGCACCCATTTAAGGAAGAATACATGAGACTGTATAAAAAGAATCCGTTTTATTCAGTGCTCAAATTATGGAATTACAAAATTCATAATCATTCCAGATACATATATTTGACAGTATTCGATACGCCTATCTTGTCGATCATCAGAGGCAAAGAAGGCAAAAGAGTTTCTTTATTTGGAGTGACAATATGTCAACGCAAGGGAGACAATATTGCAGGTGGTTTGAAAACTGATCACACAGTACTCCCAACGCACGATCACTGGGAAGGGAACAGCGAAATATTGGAGTGCAAGGCGTTACTTAACGAGTTAAAATCTCAATTGACTCAGATGATGGAAACACAGTATCAAATGATGTGGCTTCCAGATAAGGTTGCTGCTCTTCATCAGAAGGTTTTCCCGCAATTTAAAAATATTCACGATGGAGAGGATGTAGTTATTGTCGGTTGTGGGCCGACTCTGTTGAATTACACTCCCTTGCCTAATGCTAAACATATTTCATTGAACAGGGCTTTTAGACATTCAGACATAAAGTTCGATTATGCGTTTATATGGGATCTTCGAGGAATGATAGAGAGCAAAGATGGCACCGTTGAAGATTTCTTAAATTACGACTGTACAAAGTTCCTCGGAAAGTTCATGGCGGATAATTTCCCTTTTTCTATCAACCCTAGCAATAAAAAAGGAAAGTTGTACAGATGTTATTCATCGGCAAGACACTTATTACCTAGTTTAAATCCAGTAGATAATGTCATTCATGACGATCTATCTTCTTCGCCTCTGGCAGATTTTATGAGCGTATCTTTTGGAGCCTTGCAATTTGCAATATGGACACATCCTAAACGTATATTTCTAGTTGGTTGTGATACAGTCATGAATGGAAGTTTTGATGGACGCCAAAACTCCTACAAGTTCGAGGATATGTTTCGAGGATATCGCTTATTTAAGAGGTTTATAACAACCCGCCATCCGGAAATTGAAATTATCTCTGTCAATCCAATAGGATTACGCGGCATCTTTCATGATGTCTATACGCCATCTTATTTGGCTCTCCATCCCGAAATCAAAAAAGTCAAAATTTTAGATGCTCATAATCAATTTTAATGATTGAAGATCTTAGTCCGGCATTTGATGTAGATAATGTAGCTATTGCTTGCTCATGTAGCGACGAGTATGCTCCTTATCTTGGGGTATATTTAGAGTCAATTTTTGAAAACTCTTCTCCCCAAAAAAATTATGACGTTATTGTATTTGAATGCAGCATTACAAAGACGCACAAAGAGAAATTAATGAAAATGGCAGATCTCAGTAATATCTCACTGAGATTTGTTAATCCTATGAGCATTATTTCTTCCTATCAACCGAAATTCTCAGCGGCTTACACCGATAACAACTTGGAGCGACCAGAGTACTTTTTCCGTCTTTGCTCTCCTCTTATTTTGCGGAAGTATCATAAGATAATTTTTACGGATGTGGACTTACTTTTCCTGAATGACCCTGCACTTTTATATCAAATAGATGTTACAAATTACGCACTAGCAGCATGCAAGGATTTGATATTCGCTGCAATGTTAGAAAGTCCACACACCTCCCTCAAAAAATACGCGACAGAAGTTTTAAAACTTGAACATCCGTATGAGTATTTTAACACGGGTGTTATGGTAATGAATGTCGATGAGTTTATAAAAGAAGATTACTCACGCAAATTGTTACAACTATTGAGTGATAGGGTATTTCGAATTCTGGAACAGGATGCTCTTAACTGTTTTTTTAAAACCAGTATTAGATACATTGATACTGCATGGAATTTCGCTGTCCCCATTAATCGTTACACAAACATATTGAAAAAACTTCCCGCAGATTGTGCGAAACAGTACTGGTCGGATGCAAAAGCACCGAATGTAATTCATTGGGCAGGACTTGGAAAGCCCTGGTCGGACATCAATGAAGTTTCGGCGGAAGTTTGGTGGGGATTCGCGAGACGAACGCCATTTTATGAAGAACTAATGTGTAAATTATTTGATTCACGAATCTCTAGAAGCAATTCAGTCCGTGATAACCATCAAATAAAGTTGTTGTACATCCTCGAGCATTTGACAAAGTTTAGGCTGAAAAAAATTTGGTACAAAGTTAAAATGAATCTTACTTCGGGAGAAAAAAGGAAGAAATACCAAGATCGATATAGCGACATCTCTCGACTTTTCAAGGAAGCTGTATCCTTGAAAAAAGCTTGCCGATTATGATAGTGCCGTATTTTAAGATAGTGGGGGAGGCAAAATTATTTCATCGATTGACCTTAAACATATTTCTCCTAATCGTATATGTTCTCTCGTCTCCCTAATCGCTCGTAAAACTTATTGAGCGCGTAATGCCTCAAAATAAACGGGCACCCAAGAGCATAGCATTTTCGCCAGGATTCGCAAGTCTTTGCTCAGAGTTGGACTCATCAAATGACTCTTCTCTTCGTTGTCTTTGTCGTTTGATGTATTCGTAGAG